>NZ_CP191496.1:3907500-4159495 GCF_050507655.1 Thalassolituus sp. LLYu03
CGTCCGGGCGCGCGTTTTGGTCCGGCGGGTGTGCGTCAGGCCTCGGCCAACATGATCTGGGAAGGTGCGCGCTGGCCGTGGGATTTCGCCCTCGACGAACGCCTGAAAGTGGAAGACGCGGGCAACATCGCCTTTAAACACGGCGAACCGCAAACCATGGTCGATAATCTGCAGGCCATGATCGGCGCCATCGTTGGCAGCGGTAAGAAAAGTCTGGTGTTCGGCGGCGACCACTTTATTGCCCTGCCGGTGATCCGCGAAGTGGCCAAAGTACATGGTCCGCTGGCGCTGATTCATTTCGACGCGCACACCGATACCTACGATGGCGGCAGCAAATACGACCACGGCACCCTGTTTCATCACGCCGTGCAGGAAGGTCTGCTCGATTGTGAACACTCACTGCAGATCGGTATCCGCACCGCCTATGAAAAAGACGGTCACCCGTTCGAAGTGATCGACGCTGCCGAAGCCAACGATCTGGGCTGGGCGAAAACCCTGGAGCGCATCAAACAGCGCGTGGGTGATAAACCGGCTTACGTCAGCTTCGACATCGACGCCCTCGACCCGGCTTATGCACCGGGCACAGGTACGCCGGTACTGGCCGGATTAACCAGCGATTTCGCGCTGAAAATTATCCGCGGCCTGCAAGGTATGAATCTGGTGGGTATGGATGTGGTGGAAGTGGCTCCGGCCTACGACCACGCGGAAATTACCTCGCTGGCCGGTGCCACGCTGGCGGTGGAGTTTCTCTACGCACTGGCGGCTTCCCGCTGATGTAACGGCTCGCTGATATCAGACGAGCCCCAAAAAGCCGGCTCAGCCGGCTTTTTTTATAACCATTAAAAACGACTGAAAAACAATTAAAAAAGCTCTGTTGCTTTCATGACGGCCTCTTAACGACCTCTTATTAACCCGGAACGATAACGAGAACAGACACATGAAGCGTAAAATTTTATCTGCCTTGCTGCTGGGCGGACTGGCATCGCCTTGCGTTTTGTCAGCCGAAAACACACTGAACCTGTACAACTGGTCGGATTATATCGACCCGCAGGCGCTGGATAATTTTCAGACGGAATCCGGTCTGAAGGTAAATTACAGCGTGTTCGACTCCAACGAAATGCTGGAATCCAAACTCATGCCGGGCCGCTCGGGTTACGACGTTGTGGTACCGAGCAATTCGTTTCTGGAGCGTCAGGCCAAAGCCGGTGTGTACGCCGAAATCGACACCACGCGCCTGAAGAATTACGCCAATCTGGATAAAGCCCTGCTGGAAAAAGTCGCGGTCAATGATCCGGGCAACCGCTACGGTGTGCCGTACGCCTGGGGCACCATTGGTCTGGGTTACAACGCCGCGGCGGTGAACCAGCGTCTGGGCGATCTGCCGAAAGACACGCTGGATCTGGTGTTCAAACCTGAGCTGTCGGCCAAACTGAAAGACTGTGGCATTGCCATTCTCGATTCGCCGGCCGAAATTGTCGGCATCGCGCTGAATTATCTGGGCCTCGACCCGAACTCAGAAAACAAAGACGATCTGAAGCGCGCCGAAGATCTGCTCAAAGCCAACGCTGGCAATTACAGCTATTTCCACTCCAGCCGCTACATCGCCGATCTGGCCAGTGGCGACGTGTGTCTGGCGCTGGGCTACAACGGCGACGTGCTGCAGGCCGGTGGCCGGGCGGAAGAAGCGGGCAACGGCATCAGCATTGAATACGCCATTCCGCGTGAAGGCACGCTTTTGTGGTTCGACCTGATGGCCATTCCGGTGGACGCCGAACACAAAGACGCGGCCTACCGTTTTATCGACTTTATTCTGACGCCGGAAGCGGCGGCGAGTATTTCCAATTACGTGTATTTTGCCGTGCCGAATACGCAGGTTATGCCGTTGCTGGATGACGCCGTGAAAACCAATCCGGGCATTTATCCGGACGATGCAGTGAAAGCCAAACTCTTCACTCAGGCGTCGCACACGCCGAAGTTTGACCGTCTGCTGACGCGCAGCTGGACCAACGTCAAAACCGGCCGTTAAGCGGTTTAAGCGGCAATAAAAAAGGCACCTGAGGTGCCTTTTTTATGGGTCGTTCGCGTGTTGCTGGTTTCACGTGTTGGTAGTTTCACGTGCTGGCGTTGCAGCGTCTGAAACATCAGGCGACGACGCGGATTTCCATTTCGTTCAGGTGGTTCAGGAACAGCGTGAAAATCTCGTTCTGCTGCGAGGTGTTCAGCTTGGCGTGAATATTTTTGCGGTGCACTTTCACGGTGCCGACGCTGATGCTCAGCTGGTCGGCAATCGACTGTGAGCTGTGGCCCTGAAGAATCAGTGCGGTAATTTCCTGTTCACGGCGGGTCAGTACACCACAACCGAAGGTGCGCAGCGCCTGCGCCAGTGTGCTGCGGCTCTTGCCATCGGGCAGGTATTCTTCGGCGTTGGACAGCCAGAACTGACGGATCAGCGCGCTTAAAATGGTGTAGTGTTCCTGCAGGCGGTTCAGCTCAGTACGGGTGATGCTGCCGAGGCTGGATTTACGGCCCAGCGACAGGGTGAAGTAGCTGTTTTCTTCGAGTTCCACGATCAGGTTAATTTCGTCGACCAGATCGAACGCCTGATAGCAGCTCTGAAAATATTCACTCTTGCTGAAGCTGTCCGGGGCGATGGCACTCAAACGGCTGATGCCTTCGGCGGCGCCTTTCTGCAGTACGTTGTACAGCGGGTCGAGCAGATAGCTGCGGCTTAAATAGGTATTTAATGCCGGGCTCATGTCGTCGCTTTCGGTGTACACCAGCGCCGGACGACAGCCCGGCTGGAAAACCAGCATCAGGCAGGTGTCGAACAAACAGGTGCCGGACAGAAATTCCGCCAGTTCTTTCGGAAAACTGGTTAATCGTATGTGATCAATCAGAGTCGCCAGCTGGCGGCTCTGTTTCACTTCCGCGAGTTCAGCCATCACAGTGCTCCCATTTCCTGTACGCTTGCCAGGGTCAGGTCGAGGCAATGACGCGCTTTAATAAAGAGTTCGTCGAGCTCGGCTTCTGTGATCACCAGAGGTGGCGACAGAATCATGCGTGAGCCGGTGGCGCGCATGATCAGACCGTTATTGAAACAGTGGTCACGGCAAATGATGCCGATGTCCACGTCCGCCGGGAACGGGGTTTTGCTGGCCTTGTCTTTCATCAGCGCCATACCGGCGACCAGACCTTTTTTATCAACATGGCCAATCAGTGGATGGTCGGCCAGCTCGTCGAGTTTTTTATGGAAATACGGGGCGATTTTATCGCGCACGCGCTCGACGATTTTTTCTTCTTTCATAATTTCGATGGTTTTTAACGCCACCGACGCTGCCACCGGATGACCTGAGTAGGTGTAACCGTGGTTAAAGTCTTCGTCGTGAGCAATCAAGGCATCGGCCACGCGGTTACCCACAGCCACTGCGGCGATCGGCAGATAACCGGACGACAGGCCTTTGGCCATGGAAATCATGTCCGGCTCAATGCCGTAGGTCTGGCTGCCGAACCAGTTGCCGGTACGGCCGAAACCACAGATCACTTCGTCGGCAACCAGCAGGATGTCGTACTTGCGACAGATGCGCTGAATTTCCGGCCAGTAGGATTCTGGCGGCACAATCACACCACCGGCGCCCTGAATCGGTTCGCCGATAAAGGCGGCCACGTTGTCTGGGCCGACTTCGAGAATTTTTTCTTCCAGCGCACGCGCACATACCAGACCGAATTCTTCTTCGCTCATGTCGCTGCCTTCGCCGTACCAGTACGGCTGACGGATGCGGGCAATGCCCGGTACCAGCGGCGCGCCCTGCTTGTGCATACCGCCCATGCCACCGAGGCTGGCGCCGGCCAGCGTACTGCCGTGGTAGGCGTTGTCGCGGGCAATCAGCACGTTGCGGTAAGGCTTGCCCTTAATCGCCCAGTAATGACGGGCCAGACGCATGATGGTGTCGATGGCCTCAGAGCCTGAGTTGGCAAAGAAGATGTGGTTCAGGTCACCCGGGGTGACACTGGCGATGGCTTTGGCCAGCGCCGCGGCCGGACCGTTGGTGGTCTGAAAGAAGGTGTTGTAGTACGGCAGGGTATTCATTTGCTCGTACGCGACTTCGGCCAGCTCTTTGCGGCCATAACCCAGATTCACACACCACAGGCCGGCCATACCGTCCAGAATCTTCTGCCCACCTTCATCCCAGATGTACACGCCTTCGGCGCGGGTGATCACACGGGCGCCTTTCTTGTTCAGACGGCCGGTGTTGGTAAAAGGGTGCAGATGGTACTGGGCATCCTCTTTCTGGATTTCGGTAAGGTGGCTCATGGCACACTCCTGAGGGTCTTATTCTGTAAAAATGTGATCACAATTTTGTGATCACAAAGTGCGAGATGCAATAGCTGAAGTGTCAGGTCGGGCACATTGTCCTGTTTGGAGACATGCCGGTTCTGCTCAGAAAGTGAGCGTTCACGAACTTTTCAATGTGTGATTTCAGGCCAATGTCGACAAATCGCCCGGGCCGTTGTGGGTCTTGTTGGTGAGTCAGACATGGCTGCGCAGTGGCAGATTCATGTCGGGGCAGACCCTGAATCACGGCATGAAAAGCAACCGGCAAAAGCCCGGCGGGCAGGGGTTGTTCAGAAGAAAGAAGCAAGAAGGTTTGGCGCCGCGCTCATTCGGGCGGGCGCCGGGTGGGGCGTTCAGCCCAGCAGCTGTTGCAGCTTGTCGGGGGTGTGCGCGAAGGCACAGCCGTCGCGGATGTCGGCGGCAATGGCCAGCTGCAGGGCCGCCGGGTCTTTGCGCTCGATCGCGTCCAGCGCTTCCTGATGGCGGTCGATCTGGTAGTACTCGTCCAGACTCTCCGCCGAACGGCGCATAAAGGGCGCCAGCTGCAGCCACAGGCTTTCGATCAGCGGCAGCGTGACCTGATGCGGGTTCGACAGGTAAATGGTGCGGTGAAACTGCTGGTTCCAGAAGGTCACCGCCTCGGCGTCGCCGGCGGCTTCGGCCTCGTCAATACGACTGTCGAGGCGTTGCAACTCGGCGATGCGATTGGCATCAATGTAAGGCAGGGCCTTGGCGGCGGCGGCCGGTTCCAGCGCCACACGGGCGTCGACCAGCTCGCTGAATTTCATCGGTGTCATTTCCGGCACCATGACCCGGCGGTTGCCTTTGATGGCCAGAGCGCCTTCTGCCGAAAGCTGGCGCAGGGCTTCGCGGATCGGCATCGGCGACACATCCAGCAGAGCGGCCAGCTCGCGGATGGTCAGCGCGCGGCCAGGCGGTATCTGGCCGAGCAGCACGGCGTTGCGCAGGGTGTTGTATACCCACTGGGTGATAGTTACAGCCTCGGTGCGCTGGGCTAGGGTGATACGTATTGGCGAGTATTTATCCATGTGTTGTGAGTCGCTGCCTTGGATTGGGATTGCCACATCAGTGATTTGTGATCACAATCGAAGCATATAGCGATTCAGGCACCTGGTGCCATACCCCCTCTCGCCTTCCGAGAATAAGCACAATTTTGGTGTTCAGATGCAAAACGATTTTGACCTTTTTATCGTCGACTTAAACGGCAACTTGCGTGGGAAACGCTTGTTGGGAAGCTCGCTTGAGCGCGTCATGGAAGAGGGCATCAAACTGCCGCGCTCTGTGGTAGGCCTGGATTTCTGGGGAGATGACGTACCCGACAACGGGTTGGTGTTCGAAACCGGTGATAACGATGGCATCTGTATGCCAATCCAGAAGCACCCGGTGCCGGTGCCGTGGGCTGAGATGCCGCGACACCAGTTGCAGGCCATGATGGAAAACCCCGACGGCACGCCCTTCAACGCCGACCCCCGCCAGGTTCTGAAAAATATCATCGACAAATTCCACGCCCACGGCTGGTACCCGGTTATGGCCACCGAGCTGGAATTTTATCTGATGGACGCCGACGCCGAAGAGCTGCAGCGCCCGCGCCCACCGGTACTCGACCGCGGTCATGGCCGTCGTCTGAATACCAAAGACGCCTACTCCATCGAGGACGTAGACGGTCTGGAATCTTTCTTCGCCGAGATCCGCCGCAGCTGTGACAGTCAGGGCGTTCTGGCCGATACCATTATTTCCGAATTAGGCCCTGGCCAGTTCGAGATCAACCTCAAGCACGTACCCGATCCGCTCAGCGCCGCCGACCAGGCCATCTGGTTCAAACGCATGCTGAAAGGCATCGCCCGTAAGTACAACTACACCGCCACCTTTATGGCTAAGCCGTACGCGGAATACTCCGGCAACGGTTTCCACGTGCACTTCAGCCTGGTCGACAAAGACGGCAACAACCTGTTCGACAACGGCGGTGAAGAAGGCACGCCGATGCTGCGCAACGCCATCGCCGGTATGCTCAAACTGATGCCGGAATGCATGCTGATGTTCGCGCCGCACCTGAACTCGTACCACCGCTTCCAGGACGGCTCCCACGCACCGGTTTACGCCTGCTGGGGTTACGAAAACCGTACCGCTGCAGTGCGCGTACCGGAAAGTGAGCCCGAAGCACGTCGTGTAGAACACCGCGTATCCGGCGCCGATGCCAACCCGTATCTGGTGCTGGCGTCTGTTCTGGCCGGTGCCCTGTACGGTATCGAAAACCAGCTCGAAGCACCGGAGCCGGTGGAAGGCGATGCCTACTCCGAGTGCACCGAAGACGTGCGTCTGCCGTGGTACTGGGACGACGCCATCGACCTGCTGGATGTCAGCCAGGCCGTTCGTCATTACCTGGGCGACGAGTTTGTCGACGTGGTGTGTGCGGTGAAACGTCATGAAATCAAGCAACTGAGCAAGCGTATTTCGGACATCGAATACGAATCCTATCTGGGCCTGCTCTGAGTGCCGGGCCGCGCCCGCGGCCTATTGCACACTTTGTCCGCCCGGCTTTTGCCGGGCTTTTTTTTGGGCGCTGCGGAATAATCCGGTCACACGCCCACCGCGCGCGGGTTAGTCAGGTTGGCCCCGCGTGGGAAAACAGGCCAAAGCCGGCAGCTACCCCCCGATGGGTATGTCCTCCTGTGGAGGGGTAGCTTAGTTTTTGATTATGGCCACAGCCTGACGTGTACGAACGGGTTACTGAGTTTTTTAGTAATGGCCCACATCAAGACGAGCGAGCACGGGTTACTATCCGTCTGGCCGGTGTGTGTTGCGGGGGCGACGCGCATCGTGGAACAGAGCTTGCTGAGCAACGTCAGGATGACAACAGGGAAGAACCAGCCGGCCACCTGAAGGTTTCGGGTCCGGTACTCATGCCAGGTTCACCGCCGGTGAACAGGCCCTAGCACCTGTGACAGGTCCCGGTCATGCAGTGACGACCGGCTTGAAAACAGAAAAAACAGAACACGGGGATCAACCCCGCCAGTAGTGGTAGCAAGGTATGACAACAACAGAAGCCGAAAAAACCGGAACACCAGCCCAGCCGCAGAATGCTGCGAAGCCCGTGGTCTGGCGCGACCCCGCCGCCAAGCCGTTCGTTAAGATCGAAGGCGTCACCAAAGTATTTGATGATTTTACCGCCGTCGATAACGTCAGCCTTGAAATCTACAAGACCGAACTCTTCTGCCTGCTCGGTGGTTCCGGTTCCGGTAAAAGTACCCTGCTGCGCATGCTGGCCGGTTTCGAAGAACCGACCTCTGGCCGCATCATCATCGACGGTGTCGACATGGCCGGTATTCCGCCGTGGGAACGCCCGGTGAACATGATGTTCCAGTCCTACGCTCTGTTCCCGCACCTGACGGTTGAGAAGAACGTCGGCTTCGGTCTGCGCCGTGAAGGCATGGCCGACAGCGAAGTGAAAAAGCGCGTGAAAGAAATTCTGGAAATGGTGCAGATGGGGCATCTGGCCAAGCGCAAACCACATCAGTTGTCCGGTGGTCAGCGTCAGCGTGTGGCACTGGCCCGCTCGCTGGTGAAACGTCCGAAACTGCTGCTGCTCGACGAACCTCTGGGTGCGCTGGATAAAAAACTGCGTGAAGAAACACAGTTCGAACTGATCAATATTCAGGAAGAGCTGGGCGTGACCTTCGTGGTGGTAACCCACGACCAGGAAGAAGCCATGACCCTGTCCACCCGCATCGGGGTGATGAACCAGGGCGAAATCGTGCAGGTCGGTGAGCCGCACGAAATTTACGAATACCCGAACAGCCGCTTTGTGGCCCAGTTCATCGGCTCGGTGAACATGCTCGAAGGCACTGTGGTGGTCGACGAAACCGACCACGTCATCATCGATTCACCGGAAGCCGGTTGCATGATTCACCTCGACCACGGTATCAGCTGTGCGCCGAATCAGGAAGTGCACGTAGCGCTGCGTCCGGAAAAAATCATCATCAGCAAAGAGCACCCGGGCACGCAGGACAACTGCATGCAGGGTACCATCGAAGACATCGCCTACATGGGCAATATGTCGGTGTACCGTGTACGTCTGAATACCGGTAAAGAAATCCGCGTCACCCAGCCTAACTTTGTGCGCGACATGGGTTCACGTCTGACCTGGAACGACAACGTGTATCTGCACTGGCAGATCGACAGCAGCGTGGTACTGACCGTATGAAATACGCACCCGATTTTCCCGCATTCCGCGGGCCGATCCGCAGGCTCGCTTTTCTGATCGACCGCTTTAACGAAATGAGCTGGGGCCGCAAGCTGGTGATTCTGGTTCCGTTCGTGTGGCTGGCGATTTTCTTCTTCATTCCGTTTCTGGTGGTGTTCAAAATTTCCCTGTCGGAATCGGCGCTGGCGGTGCCGCCGTACACGCCGCTGATCGACTGGGACCCGGAATCCAGTTACGCCACCATCAAACTGAATCTGGCGAATTTCCTCTACATTCTGGAAGACAGCTATTACATCGACGCCTATTTCAGCTCGGTAAAAATTGCCGCCTGGACCACGGTGCTGACCCTGATTATCGGCTTCCCGATTGCCTACTTAATTGCCCGCGCCGAACCGCGTCACCGTATGCTGCTGCTGTCGCTGGTGATTCTGCCGTTCTGGACCTCGTTCCTGCTGCGCGTATACGCCTGGATTGCCCTGCTCAAGCGTAACGGTGCGGTGAACGAAATCCTGATGTCGCTCGGCATCATTAACGAGCCGCTGCAGATTCTGCAGACCAATCTGGCGGTGTACATAGGTCTGGCGTACACCTACCTGCCGTTCATGATTCTGCCGCTGTACGCGATTCTGGAAAAACTCGACGGCACCCTGCTGGAAGCCGCTCAGGACTTAGGCGCCAAGCCGGCGCAGACCTTCTTCCTGGTGACCGTGCCGCTGGCCATGCCGGGCATTCTGGCTGGCTGTGCGCTGGTGTTTATCCCGGCGGTGGGCGAGTACGTAATTCCGGCCCTGCTGGGTGGCTCCGATACCCTGATGATCGGCCGTGTGTTGTGGGATGAATTCTCGCAGAACCGCGACTGGCCGATGGCGTCGGCAGTGGCCACCATCATGCTGATGGTGATTGTTGGTCCGATCATGCTGATGCGTAACCGCGCCGGTAAGAAGGAGGTGCACTGATGAAACGCCGTTCCTGGTTTCTGATTATTGCCTCTGTACTGGGCTTCCTGTTCCTTTACCTGCCGATGCTGTCGCTGATTATTTACAGCTTCAACGAATCGCGTCTGGTGACCGTGTGGGGCGGCTTCAGCACCAAGTGGTACACCGCGCTGTTCCAGAACGATCAGATCATGGATGCCGCCGTGCTCAGTCTGCGCATCGCCTTTATCAGTGCCACCATTTCGGTGGTGCTGGGGGTAATGGCCGGCTTCGCGCTGCAGCGCATGGGTCGCTTTCGCGGCAAGATGGTGTTCGCTGGCTGGGTGTCGGCGCCACTGGTAATGCCCGACGTGATTATTGGTCTGTCGTTGCTGTTGCTGTTCGTGACCATGGAAGGCTTCTTCGGCTGGCCTGAGCGTGGCGAACTGACCATCATCATTGCCCACGCCACCTTCTGTATGGCGTCGGTGGCGGTGATTGTGCAGTCGCGCTTAAGTGACATGGACGAATCGCTTGAAGAAGCGGCGATGGATCTGGGCGCCAAACCGGCGGCTCTGTTCTTCCTCGTCACGCTGCCGCTCATCGCACCGGCGATTGTGGCCGGCTGGCTGCTGTCGTTCACCTTGTCGCTCGACGATCTGGTGATCGCCAGCTTCGTGGCGGGCCCGGGCAACAGCACGCTGCCGATGGTGATTTTCTCCAAAGTGCGTCTGGGCGTAACGCCGGAAATCAACGCGTTGGCTACCCTTATGATCAGCGTGGTCGCAGCCGGTGTGTTCATCGCCATGCTGCACATGCGCCGCAAAGAAAAACAGGATCAGCTGTACTCAGCGACCTGACCCCGTTGCCCGGCTCAGGCCGGGCAACTCACTGAATAAATCCGGAAGGTTTTGCATGAAAATCGGAATCCTGGCCGCCGGCACCACACCGGACGATCTGTCCGCTGAATACCCGTCGTATGCCCAGATGTTTGTGAATCTGTTTTCGTCCATCAACGAAGAATTTGAATACGAATTTTTCGATGTGCGTAACGATATTTTCCCGGCCAGCGAACAGGTGGCCGATGCCTGGCTGATTACCGGCTCCAAGCACGGTGTGTACGAAAACCTGCCGTGGATGGTGCGCCTGAAAGACCTGATCGTCGCCATCAATAAGGCCGGCAAACCGCTGGTGGGCATTTGCTTTGGTCATCAGATCATTGCTGAAGCCATGGGCGGTAAAGTCGAAAAATTCAGTGGTGGCTGGGGCCTGTCGCTGCAGACCTACAAACTGCTGAACAGCGACGACATGACCCCGGATCGCGAATTCACCATCAACGCCATTCATCAGGATCAGGTGGTGGAAAAACCGGCGGGCGCCGACGTAATCGCCACCTCCGATTTCTGCCAGTACGCGGGCCTGAAATACGGCGACAAAATCATCACCTTCCAGGCGCACCCGGAATTCACCGTGGATTTCGAACGCAGCCTGCTCAACGTACGCAAAGGCACAGTGCTGCCGGACGCGGATGCCGATGCCGGGTTGAATAAACTGGGTAATGGCGCGACCACAGACTCGAAAAAAGTGGCGGGGTGGTTAGCGGAATTTATTCGCCGCTGATTAAGTGGAAGTCTGGAAATACCGTTCGTGCTGAGCCGAGCGGTTTTCTTGAAAGGGGCGGTCCGACGGTCGGGCCATCCCCTTTATAACAACCGGGCCGAAGACCAAAATCTTTAAAACGTCAGACACCGTATTCAGCAATCTGAATGCGAAACCGCTGACGTTTCAGTGCCTGAAAATACAGGCGAAATACGTTTAAGGCCGGGGCTTTAATGAAGCCTCAGTCCTCACCCTCTGCACCATTATCACCCGCTTCCGACAGCTGATGCTTCAGCCAGGTGCTCATCACCAGTTTTAAATCCGACTGCGTACGGCGTGCGCGCTGGCCTTTCTGATGGACGATCACCAGGAACGCGGCGTGGGTCATTTCCAGATAAAAACGGCCTAAGCGTTCGCGCTCTTTGATGTGCCGGTTAATGCCCAGACGACGGAAAATTTCGGCCATGCGGCTGATCACGAGTTCGTCGTGCTGGGTGTCGAGATCCCTTAATTCGGGCACAGCGAACATGGCCTGCACCAGAGTGAGGACCGCTTTCTGTTTTTTGTAGACGCTTAAGTGCGCGGCCATGATGCGGTCGAGCAGGTCGTCGACGCTGAGGGTTTCGACCGGCAGGGCGGCGATGCTGTCGAGGGCCAGACCAATGTCTTCCAGCCAGCGGCTGCCCATCTCGTGCAGGATGGCGTGCTTATTGGGGTAGTAGTGATACAGAGAACCCACAGAAATGCCGACCGCTTTGGCAATCAGAATGGTGGTCAGGTCGTCGAAGCCGACTTTTTCCAGCAGTTCGCTGGTGGCATCGAGAATCTGGCGTGTGCGCTCACGGGAACGACCCTGTACGGGTGCGCTGCGTGGGGCGAGGTTTTGTACCTTCTTGTTTTCCAATTGTCGCGGACTTCCTCGGTGAGGGGGTAAGAAGCCGGCATTATAGGCACAACATCCGGTCACGGGAATTGACCCGGCCGACACAGATGGCCGGCCGGGTCAGCAGTTAACTGCGCAAACCTGTCAGAACACGCCCTTGAGCACCTGAGTGCTCAGGGGAATGCGAAAATCAGACGCACAACTCGCGCTCAGAGCTCACGTTTAGAACTCACGTTTAGAACATCGAATCACGCAGGGCGTACCACAGCATACCGGCCACCATGCCCGGTTTACGCAGCAGCGTGCCGCCCGGGAAAGTCGGGGTCGGGAAGCGGGCAAATACGTCGAATTTTTCGGCCGACGTCGAAATGGCATCGGCCATCAGTTTGCCGCCCAGTGTGGCCAGCGCCACGCCGTGACCTGAGTAACCCTGTGCAACAAACAGGTTGTCTTTAATGCGCTCGAAATGCGGCTGACGGTTCAGGGTAATGGCCAGCTGACCGCCCCAGCCGTAGTCAATTTTAACGTCTTTCAGGAACGGATAACGTTGCAGCATGGTGCCGCGCACATAATTGCCAACGTCGGCCGGCATACGCCCTGTGTAAGTTTCACGGCCGCCCCACAGCAGACGACGGTCGGCGGACAGACGGAAATAATTCACCGCAAATTTTGAGTCGGCCACTGCGATGTCTTCGCGGTTAATGCGTTTGCACATCTCTTCCGACAGCGGCTCGGTAGCCAGCATCAGGCTCTTGATCGGCATGATTTTTCCGGCGATGCGCGGTTCCAGTTTGTCGAGGTAACCGTTGCAGGCCAGCAGCACATAGGTCGCGCGCACGGTGCCTTTTTCACAACGCACCAGGGCTTCACCGCCTGTGGTGTAATCCAGCACTTTTGAGTCTTCATAAATCACCGCGCCGGCGGCACTGGCGGCACGCGCCAGACCCAGTGCGTAATTCAGCGGATGCAGGTGCGCGGCATCGGCCCAGAATTTACCGCCGTAATACTGATCGGTACCCAGCAGGTCCTGAACTTCCTGTGTGCTGAGGTGACGGATGGCGTCGTATTTCAGTTCGTTCTGCATGTAATTGACAGAATCGTGAATCCAGCTGACGTCCGACGGACGTGCTGCCACATACGCAATGCCGGGTTTCAGATCACACTGAATCTGATGTTTGGCCACCAGATCTTTGACCAGCTGTACGGAGTCGAGCGACATCTGCCACAGCGCATCGGCGTCGGCTTTGCCGACTTTGGCTTTCAGGTAACTGTGCTCTTTGTTATGACCCGGACACACCTGACCGCCGTTGCGGCCCGACGCGCCCCAGCCCACTTTCTGACCCTCAAGCACCACGACCCTGTAGCCTTTTTCGGCCAGATGCAGGGCGGCCGACAGGCCGGTGTAACCGGCACCGACGATACACACATCGGCGGTTACGTCGCCTTCCAGGCGGGAATAGCTGCCAAAGCCATTGGCAGACGCCACATAGTAAGAGGATTCATAACCCGGATTCATACACATGCTCTCAGTCGGTCCCGTTGAAGCGGGAGGGTGGATTCGATAACCCGAATGATAATTCGGGTTTTGAAAATGTGAAAGACAACATTTTGGCCAATTTTGTGACAAGTCCCCGTTGATTTGCATCAGCCCTTTGCATATTCTGGAACCCGAATAATGCTTCGGGTTACTAACCTCGGGTTGGGGGTCAAGTCGAAGCTGTCTGACCTCTCATTCATGACTGCATTATCCGCCCTTCAACAGGGTTATAAAAATCAACAAGTTAAGCGCGAAAGCAAAGGTGACTTATGGAAGCCGTAGAAAGGTTTCTTAAAGAACACAACATCACGGAAGTGGAATCCACTCTGCCGGACATGACCGGTAACGCCCGTGGCAAGTTCTATCCCACCAAAAAATTCCTGGCCGAAAACGGCGGCCGTCTGCCGGAAAGTGTTCTGGTTCAGACGGTAACCGGCGACTGGGCCGCCAACCACAATGATCTGGTTGATCCAACCGACCGCGACATGATTCTCGCGCCGGATGCCGCCACTCTGCGTGCGGTGCCGTGGGCTGAAGAGCCGACTGCACAGGTAATTAACGACTGCTACACATCCGACGGTCAGCTGCATCCGCTGGCAACCCGTACTGTGCTGCGTCGTATTCTGACCCTGTTCGAACAAGAGGGTCTGAAACCGGTTATTGCGCCGGAAGTCGAGTTCTATCTGATTCAGCAGAACCCGGATCCTGACTACGAACTGAAGCCAGCCGTTGGCCGCTCCGGTCGTCAGGAAAGCGCCCGTCAGTCGTACAGCATCGATGCCGTAAACGAGTTCAACCCGTTTATCGATACGCTGTACAGCTACTGCGAAGCGTCGGGTCTGGACGTGGACACATTGATCCACGAACAGGGTGCCGCACAGATGGAAATCAACTTCCTGCATGGTGACCCGCTCAATCTGGCCGACCAGGTATTTGTGTTTAAACGTGCTCTGCGTGAAGCGGCTCTGAAGCATGGTGTTTTCGCTACCTTTATGGCGAAACCGATGCAGAACGAACCGGGCAGTGCGATGCACCTGCACCAGAGTATTGTCGACATTAAAACCGGCAAAAACGTATTTTCGAAAAAAGACGGCACATTTACCGAAACGTTTTATAACTACCTCGGTGGTCTGCAGAAATACATTCCGAATGCGATCAGCTTTTTTGCACCAAATGTGAATTCGTATCGTCGTTTTGCACCAGATATTGCCGCGCCGATTAACATGAAATGGGGTATCGACAACCGTACCGCGGGTTTACGTATACCGGAAGCAACACCAGCTGCTACCCGTATCGAAAACCGCTTCCCGGGCGCCGACTGCAACCCGTATCTGGCGATCGCTGCGAGCCTTGCCTGTGGCTATCTCGGCCTGAAAGGTAAACTTCAGCCGACAAAACCGACATATGATGCCGCCTCAGAAGACGGTGATACCGTAGAGTTGGCACGTACTTTGGAAGAAGGATTACGCTTATTGGAAGAATGTCCGGAACTGCGTGAATTAATGGGTTCCGATTTCGTTGATGCGTACATTGGCGTGAAGCGCGCGGAATTTGAAACCTTTCACCGGGTGATCAGTTCCTGGGAGCGTGAGTACCTGCTGCTCAACGTATAAGGCACTTTTCAAACAATGGGCGCGTAAAGCGCCCATGGTTTTTATGGTACTGCCATCCGGATGGCGGCATCTGAAATCAGCGATATAAGCACATTGTGATACAGCGAATACCTGTAGCACCGGGCCCATTTTTTGCTCCGGTGATGCATATAGATTGATTTAAAAACCAACGAGGAAAAGCGCAATGAAGAAAAACCTCTCTTCTGCCCTGAAACTGTCCGTTTCAGTACTGGCCCTGAGTATTTCAGGTCTGTCCGCCACCGCTCAGGCTGAAGAACTCAAGTTCTTTAACTGGTCTGACTACATCGCTGAAGATACCGTGCCCAATTTTGAGGCTGAAACCGGTATTAAAGTGACGAATGACGTGTTCGACAGCAACGAGGTGCTTGAAGCCCGTATGCTGGCTGGTAAATCAGGGTACGACCTTGTGGTTCCGACCTCCCACTTTATGGGTCGTCAGATCAAGGCCGGCGTTTTCCAGAAACTGGATAAATCCAAACTCCCTAACATTAAATACATCGACAAAGACCTGCTCGGCTTCCTCGACGCCGTTGACCCGGGTAACCAGTACGGTATTCCGTATCTGTGGGGCACCACCGGCATCGGCTACAACGTCGAGCTGGTGAAAAAATACCTGGGCGAAGATGCGCCGGTCGACAGCTGGGATCTGGTATTCAAACCAGAAAACCTGAAAAAACTGTCTGCCTGTGGTGTGAGCTTCCTCGACTCGGCCGACGAAATTTACCCACTGATCATGAACTACGTGGGCGTAGACCCGAACAGCATGAAAGTGGACGACTACAAGTCAGACTCCAAATCGGCAAAACTGCTGAAAGACATCCGTCCGTACATCACCCAGTTCCATTCGTCTGAATACATCAATGGTCTGGCCAACGGCGACCTGTGTGTGGCAGTAGGCTGGTCTGGCGACGTACTGCAGGCTCAGGACCGCGCCGGCGAAGCTGAAAACGGTGTTGAAATTGAATACGTTATTCCGAAAGAAGGCACCCAGATCTGGTTCGACATGCTGGCGATTCCGGCCGATGCCGACAACGTGGCGGCGGCCCATAAATTCCTGAACTACCTGATGGAGCCTAAGGTGATTGCTGAAGTCACCAACTACGTGGCGTACGCTAACCCGAACACCGGCGCGGCTGAGTTTCAGGATAAAGAAATCACCGATAATCCAGGCGTATACCCAAGCGAAGAAGTGAAGAAAAAACTCTTCCCTTCCAAAATGCGCACTCAGGCGATCGACCGTGTGATGACCCGTATGTGGTCTGATATTAAGAGCGGCCGTTAAGAGCTGCGATTCCCGCACAGGGAGTGGAGAGCCCGGCGAAAGCCGGGTTTTTTTATGGGGGGGGGCGTTTGGGGTTTGAAGCTGGAAGCTGGAAGCGTAGCATTGCACTGTTTTTCGTTCCCATGCTTTCTCGTTCCCACGCTCCGCGTGGGAATGCCAGCTCACCGGGAGCCGGGACAGCTTGCCCTGAATGCACTGAAAATAGCCGTTCGTGCTGAGTAGTGAGGAACGAACGTCCGTCGAAGTATGAACGGTTTATTTGGGCCTGCGGCCCGGGTTTTTGTAAGGAGAGGTCTCTCCTTACGATCCTCTCTTGCGGCCATCCGTCTTAATCCGCTCCATTCGTTACCAGTTTCAGGCACGCGTAGAGGCGGGTCCCTCCGCCCCGACGCTTCTCGGGCATCCATGCCCTCAATCCTGACTGGTTGCCTCATTCCACGGCGACGGATGAAGCCGCGATAAACCGTTTGGGGACGCGAAGGCTGAGTAGCTTCAAGCTTCAAACTTCCGGCTTCGTGCACCACAAGTCATTGACTAAAAACTCAACGGCAGACAGTATTGGGCCAAGTACAACCAAAGCGTGTTCGCTTTACTCCACTTACAAGGCTCGTTAATCCAGGGGACGGATTCAAAAGCTGAGTAAAATCAGCGTCTTACCCATACTCTCCCTGAATTAATGTGCCTGATCGCAGCGGCAAAACGCGCATGCGCGTTTATCTGTGAAAGCTTTGTACAAGAAGGTGGAGAATGGCCCGTTAAATCAGCTGGTTAGTACACCAGATGGCTGATCAATGTTGACGGTGAATCGAGCAAGCGCATGAATAAAACTGTTAGCTGGTGGCAGTTCCGAGCTGTCGTATAGGAATTAATTTAAGATGGAAGAGAAATTCTCAATGTGGCCAGACCATTATCCTGAGAAGTGTCCACCGGGCGATGCGGAAGATGTATCGGGTGTGGTGTATAGATTCACCAATAGAACAAACCCTAAACACAGGGACTTTCTGTCTTATTATGAACTAAAACCAGACGAGGATTGGGGCAAAAAGGCATGTCAAGCTAGAGGGTTGTCTGTTTATACCTCAGAGGAGGACTGTAAAACAGCTGTATCATTGGTGCCAGCTTTGAGGAAAAAGAACCTTTGTATCGCTGAACTAGGTTCAGAATCTGGTGTAATTGCGGCTACTCCTTCAAAAAACAATTATAATCACAAGACGCTGTGGCCACTCATTAGCGCCCAAGAATTAGCTGAAATATTTATGCCAATGGATACTTCGAAGGTGGCTCATGCTTAACCTTCCAAAAAACACAATTCTCGGAAAATTGCGTATCGAAACTGTCTTTCAGTTTTATGATATTCCGCGACTTTTCTCCTGTATCAATAACTCTGGCACGAAGTATCTAGCATTATCTGTGTTTGATGATTATGAAAGTTACAAGTGGCTGTATCTTCCTGTTTCAGCAGATAGATTCTCCACAATCGTAAATAAAGGGATTGAGCTTAGAGCTGCTTTTCTTTCTCCCGAAGATGGATACCTTTATGAAGTGGAATCTAATTTTTCTGGTGAATCAACTGTACGCCATGTCTTCCCAGAACAAATACCATTAGAAGATTTGCCCGATGAAGATGCTCATCTGGAGTCGAAGGAAGGCGTTCACCTCGGTCTAGGAATTGTTGATGCAGATCTTGCGGCAGCGGGCTCAAGAAGAGAAACGTATAACCTTCATTTTTACCCTTGGGATACCAAGCTTCCTGAAATTGACGCAAGGGATTTGGGCGGCATACTTACTTCTTTTCAAGAACTCGCCAATGCGCTTGGGCAATATTGCAAGGGCGATGTCACTCTAAAAGGTGCGATTCCTGCTGAAATTATCGAAGCAACGAAATTTAGAGCTACTCAGATTTTCGAGGGCTCGTTCGGGTTACAGCTAAAATCTAAGTCAACGTCTGATTTGTTTCATAGTTCATTGGCATCTGATGTTCTTCTGGAATTAACGAATTTAATCGAATCTAGGGACAATGAAGATAATATCAGCAATAAACTTCATGAGCTAAAAGGTAGGGTTGCATCCAAATATCGTTCCTTTTTAAGGGAGGTTTCAAAATTAGACTCTCCAATGAAGCTGCATTGGGGTTCACCTAATAGCGAACGTGGTAGGGTTTTGTCGCTCTCTAAGCAGGAAATTAAAAAGGCGTTCGATCTGGTTAGCAAAATAGATATTGATATGTCTGAATCAGTTATTTTTAGGGCCGAATTGCTGGGCTTGGATGTCAAGACTAAACGATATCGTGTACGTCATTTAAGTGATAATGAAGACTACAGCGGAAAGATTCTAGAAGAGTCCTTGGATGCAGTAAGGCATTCTGAAATCAATGGAATATATAACGTAACATTAAAAAAGATTATCGAAACAAATTTTTCTTCTGGCGCCGAATATACAAAGTGGGCTCTCGTTGCGCTGGAATCAGCTAACAAGTAGCTGTACACGGACCCAGTTACGCTGCGCTAGCTTGTGGTTTGCTTCGCAAACTCTACCACAAGCTAGCTCCACTCCACTGGGCCGGTAAGCTAGGCGTTAGGCGTACGCAATCACCAAGTCAAGTAGAGAATTTGGAAAATGAATGGCTTGGAATATCACATTAGAAATATTTCGAAAGATGTACCCCATCAGATAAAACTCATCGAACGTGATATATCGCGGGGGAAGATATCTAAGGATACCATTGATTCATTGGCGGCTACCGAGAATAAAAGCGTTTTAACCGTAAGTGGTTTGAGTCAAGAAACTTTCGAGTATTTGATCAGTAACTATGGGTATAAGTTTCGAGTAATTAATTTTTGGAAGTGTCCTAAAGTAGAAGATTTTTCGCCGATCGAAGAGCTTGGAAATATCGAATATATATCCTATTTTTGGAACCAAAGAGTAAATCGACTGTGGAATTTCAAAAAGACACCGAATTTAAAAGGGTTTAGCTTTGATGATTTTACGAGACTTCATAATCTATCAGATCTAGAAAACGCGACTAGCCTTGAAGAACTTGAGTTTGGTGACAAGGTCTGGGTTAAGTATAAGCTTGAGACTCTTGATCCCATATCTAAGCTACGAAATCTTCGAAGGCTGTCCTTTTCGGCCAAAAAAATCGAAGATGAGAGGATTGAACCGCTTGCTTTCCTTGCCGGTCTTGATCACATTTCTTTCCCTGATAATCTCTTTACCACAGAGCAGGTAGCATGGCTTAAAGCGAAGCTCCCAGAAACGATTGAGTCAAAGGTACTGAATGCTCTACGGACAATAGACAAGCCTTTAGCAATGGGTGGAAAATCTAAGGACACCTTTATCGTAGGCAAAAGAAAGCCGTTTTTGGATTCCAATGCAGACAAAAAGAGAATTGAAAAATATGTTGATCAATTCAACGCCAGATTTGCATGGTTTAAAGAAAACCCATCCAAGCTGCCTAGTGATTTCGCCTAACAACGCGGAGAGTCGCGGCGAAAGCCGGGTTTTTTTATGGGGGGCGTTTGGGGTTTGAAGCCAGATGCCAGATGCCAGAAGCGTAGCATTGCACCGTTTCTCGTTCCCATGCTCTGTGTGGGAAGGCTGTTCACCGTGGGGTATTCGGGTTATTTCGGATTTTAAAAGGGGAGGTCTCCCCTTTTGATCCCCTCTTGCGGCGCTGCACCTTATTTCCGCTTCTCTTGTGATTTGCTTCCCGCACGCGCACACACGACATCCCTGTCGTGGGTCCGCTTGCCCGGCATCCATGCCGGTCATCCGGGCAAATCACGGCGACAACCGGCGGTGCAGCAAGCCGCTGGACAACCCTCAGGGACGCGAAGGCTGAGTAGCTTCAAGCGTCTGGCTTCAGGCTTCGTGCACCACAAGTCATTGACTAAAAACTCAACGGCAGACAGTATTGGGCCAAGTACAACCAAAGCGCGCTCGCTTTACCCAAGTACAAAGATCGTTAATCCAGGGACGGATTCAAAAGCTGAGTAAAATCAGCGTCTTACCCATACTCTCCCTGAATTAATGTGCCTGATCGCAGCGGCAAAATGCGCATGCGCGTTTATCTGTGAAAGCTTTGTACAAAAAGGTGAAAAGGTCCGTTAAATCAGCTGGTTAGTGCACCAGATGGCTGATCAATGTTGACGGTGAATCGAGCATGCGCATGAATAAAACTGTTAAGTTTAATATGGTGGATTCAAATATCACTAGGCAACGAGATGACCGAATATATTGAAATCGATATAGTCGAAGATGAATTCCGGTTATTTAATCGGCTGCTCCTCTCTTATAACGACTTTAAACAGGCGCATGAGATCGCGTCTGAGCTCGTGAAAGGTGACTACTATGAAAAGTATCCAGAAAACCGCCATATTCTACATGCGTTAAACTTGGCGGTTATTATCGCCTATTCACGCCCTTTCAAAACCAGCAGAGGAAAGCTGGCGTTAAAGTCGATACCAGAGGATATTCTCTGCGGCTTCGACGAAGAGAAGATGAAAATTCATAAGCAAGTCCTTACCGACAGGGACACAATGATGGCGCACTCTGACGCGGATGCGAACAACGTTATTCCGCAAGTCTTTGATCTCGGGCATCGCAAGATGTTGATGCCCACGAATGCCAGTCCATACGTAATTCATTTATTGCCTGAGGTGATGGAGAAGTTGGCAGACATGGCCTACGAGCTGCAAGAAAAGGTATTTGAGAAGCGGATGGAGATAGAGCCAAAAATCATAGATAAATTGCCTTTGATTCAGGTGCAAGATGAAAATTAACAAGTCAATCAAGTTCGCGCCTTCGGCGCCGGACAGCCTAACGGCTGCCGGTTATTGAGGCGTTAAACACTCCGAACATCATGGCCAGACACCCTTGCGTCCCTGAGGTTTTTACCGCGACTTGCTTCGCCGCCGGTTTTTGTCGTTACCCACCCGAATGACCGGCATGGACAAATTTGACCGGATCAAATTTGAACAGCCGCAGGCTGGCCCGCAGGGCAAAAGGCAGGACGCCTGAAGTCTCTTGTGGGTGCGCGAGCCGGAAAGTGGGTAACAAAAAAACCGGGAATAAGGCGGAGCGCCGCAAGATAGGATCGTAAGGAGCGGTCCGACGGTCGGTACTTCCCCTTGCAATAAATCCGGGCCGGCAGGCCCTAAAAAGCCGCTCAGATTTGGACTGCTTCACGCTAAACATGAGGGGTGTTTTCAGCTGTGCCGGTGTGTATGCCACCCTACTCAGCTTCGCGCTCAGAACGAACGGATATTTTCAGCTGAATCGGTGTGAGGTGCTCACCCTACGCAGTTGTATTTGGTGCGCCCTGTTTCGCAGGACGGTAGCGTTCCCTCTCGGAAATGTGAGCGTGAAAAGTCGGGCATAAAAAAGCGGGCCTTAAGCCCGCTTTTCAACTCAGCGAATCACGCCTCAGAATTCAATCCACGTCGTCTTCAGCTCGCTGTAATCATTCAGCGCATGCATGGATTTATCACGGCCATTACCCGACTCACCAAAACCACCGAACGGCACGGTAATGTCGCCACCGAAATAGTTGTTCACACCCATGGTGCCGGTGCGTACGCCCTGCGCCACTTTTAATGCGGTGGAAATATCGCGGCTCCACACGCCACCGGCCAAACCGTAGCGCGAGTCGTTGGCGATTTTTACAGCGTCGTCGGCGTCTTTAAAGCGGATGGCAGAAACCACAGGGCCAAAGATTTCTTCCTGGGCGATGGTCATTTTGTTGTCCACATCAGCGAACAGCGTAGCTTCGTGATAGGTGCCGCCCAGCGCGCCGCCTAAACCATTAATGGCTTTACCGCCGGTCACTAAGCGCGCGCCTGTGTCCTGACCGATCTGCACGTATTTCTGAATGGTGTTGATCTGGTTCTGGTCGATGATGGCGCCCATGCGCGTGGCCGGGTCGAGCGGGTTGCCCGGTGTCCATACTTTGCTGTGCGCTGCGACTTTTTCGATAAAGGCGTCGTAAATGCTGTCCTGAATCAGCAGGCGGGTGCCGGCGGTACAGGTCTGGCCGCAGTTATAAAAACCGGCCACGGCAGCCCATTCGGCGGCGGTGTCGAGGTCGGCATCGGCGAAGACGATATTGGCGCTTTTGCCGCCCAGTTCGAGGAAGGTGCGCTTCAGGTTGCTCTGACCGGCGTATTGCATCAGCAGTTTGCCGACGCCGGTGCTGCCGGTGAAGGTCTGGCCGTCGATGTCCGGGTGCAGGGAAAGGTGCTTGCCCAGGTTCACGCCGTCGCCCGGCAGTACGTTGAGCACGCCATCGGGCAGGCCGGCTTCGGTGGCCAGTTCGGCTAAACGCAGGGCGGTCAGCGGGGTTTTCGGGTCGGGCTTCAGAATCACCGAATTACCGGCGGCCAGTGACGGCGCCAGTTTCCATGCAGTGGTCGACAGCGGGAAGTTCCACGGCACGATGGCGGCCACCACGCCCAGCGGCAGACGCTGAATCAGCGCCAGTGTGTTGT
The DNA here is from genome assembly GCF_050507655.1 of Thalassolituus sp. LLYu03. Lineage (GTDB taxonomy): Bacteria > Pseudomonadota > Gammaproteobacteria > Pseudomonadales > Oceanobacteraceae > Venatoribacter. The sequence continues at coordinate 3,930,390 of NZ_CP191496.1, forward strand.
AGGCGGTCGGGGCGATTTCACCGTACACCTTGTCGATGGCTTCGCCGGTCCAGCGGATGGTGTTGATGGCCGATGGCACGTCGATGTCGTAGGTGTCGCTGATCGGCTTGCCCACATCCAGACATTCCAGCAGCGCCAGTTCTTCGCGGTGCTCTTCGATCAGGGCGGCCCAGCGGGTGAGGATCAGTTTGCGCTCACGCGGCGCCATGCGCGACCAGACGCCGCTTTCGAACACGCGACGGGCCACTTTTACCGCGGCGTCGCCGTCTTCCTGTTTGCAGTCGGGCATCTGTGCCAGCACCTGACCGGTGGCCGGGTTCATCAGCGGCACGGTGGCGCCGGACAGGGCCTGCACCGGTTTGCCGTCCAGCCAGGCGTGGGCAGGAATGCGCACCTGCGCAGCTTTGGCGGTCCATTCAGCAAGGGTGTACAGGCTCATAGTGTTCTCCACAGACAGTTGTCATTACGCCCTATTGTGCGGTGTCAGGCGGCTCTTGGGTATATGCCCTGAGGGGTAGCCGGGTATTGTTTAATTCCCTATTAAAATTCAGGACTTTTGGGGCGGGATCAGGGGTGAGGACAGCTCATAAGGAAAACAGAAGAAGCACACTCAGGTAACAGGGCCTGTTTTTATCGGCAGTTTTACTGAGTGACATGCGGGTTAATGGCACAGCCCTTCGGAGAATACGCGGGTAACTTCCTGAGTGGGGCGTGGCGGCGATTTTTTGTATTGTCCGGGGCCTTACTGAGAGTTGGCTCAGGGCTGGCTCAGGTTTCCGCCCTAAAGCACGGATGTAACAGCCTTTTTCGCCCGACTGCCGCGGTTGTCGCGGCAGATGCCGCCGCCGTAACCAGACCCTGACGAGGCCGGAGCGGGCAAAAGGCAGGCCAGTTAATCCCGATTGGCGCGCTGGGGTTCTTACACTAATGTCACATAGGTTGCCCCCGGTGGTCTGGTGATAGTCTGTCAGGGCATCCCGCCGGCAGTGCATCAGGCATTGGCCTGACCGGCCGCACTGTCAAACGCAAGCACGGACACGCAATAACATTAATAACGTTAAAAAAAGACCGGAGCTGATATGAAATCCTTTCTGCACAAAACCCTGCTCATCGCAGCTGCTGTACTGACCCTGCCAGCCATGGCGGAAAATTACTCTGTGGGTACCGGCAGTCAGAGCGGCACCTATTACCCGTTCGGCGGCATTCTCGCCAAAATCTGGAGCGAGAATATTCCCGAGGTGAATGCCCGCGCCGAAGTAACCGCCGCATCGGTGGAAAACATCATCAAGGTGTCGTCCAACAAGCAGCTGGCGGGTATTGCCATGGGCAACGTGGCGCTGAAAGCGCATCAGGGCGAAAAGCCGTTCCCGCGTGAGATGCCGGCGTCTGTGCTGTTTGCCCTGTACCCGAACGTGGTGCAGATCATTGTGCCGGCCAAATCCGACATCAAGCGCGTGGCCGACCTGAAAGGTAAGAAAGTGTCGCTCGGTGCGCCGGGTTCCGGTACCCGCGTCAGCGCGGTGAATATTCTCAGTATTCTGGGTGTGGAAGAGTCTGACATCGAAGCCCAGTCGCTGAACTACACCGCCACCACCGATGCCCTGGCCAACGGCCAGATCGACGCCGGTGTGATTGTGGGCAGTCTGGGCGTGGGCGCCATCACCGAGCTGGCCCTGACCCGCGATATCCGCATCCTGTCGTTCAGCGCCGATGAAATGGCCAAGGTACGTGCGGCAGCGCCGGCGTACATGGATTTCGACGCGGCCGAAGGCGCGTACAACAAAGTGGCGGCGTTCAAAGCCCCGGCGGTGTGGAACGTGCTGATGGTGAACAAAGATCTGGATGAAAATCTGGCCTACCAGATGACCAAAACCGCGTTCGAGCACATGGATGAGCTGCGTCAGGCCATCAGTGATGCCCGTTACACCACCCTCGAGAACATGGAAAAACTCGAAGGCGTGCCACTGCACCCGGGTGCCCTGCGTTACCTGAACGAACAACGCGCCAAGTAAGTAAGTCGCAACGCGCCTGCCGGCAGCCCCGGCAGGCGCGTTGCTGTTTCCGTGTTCCGCTGATCTGCTTTTCCGGAGTCCTGTATGGGTAAATTCAACACCAGTGCCTTCCGCCATCTGGCTTTGTGGGCTGGCTTAATCGCCGTCGCTTTGTCGGTCTTTCAGATATGGCAGGGGCTGACCGCCGAACTGTCGGCCACTGTGTTCCGGCCGGTGCATCTGGGCTGGGTGCTGGCACTGGTGTTTCTGGTGAAGCCGGCGTTCAGCCGTGAGCAGGTGAGCAGCTCCGTGTATCGCGCGTTGCGCACGCTCGACGTGCTGATGGCCGCGCTGGCCGTGTGGGCCTGTGCGCGCATTGCGGTGTTCGATTACGACGACATCAGCTTCCTGATGGACGGCCTGCAGCCCCTCGATGAATGGGCCGGTATTGCCACCATTCTGCTGTTGCTGGAAACCACGCGCCGCATGGTGGGCATGACCATGGTGGTGGTGGCCGGGGTATTTATTGCCTACGCCCTGTTCGGCGATGCGCTGCCCGATTCGGTGGCCAGTAAAGGGTTCAGCGTGGAAGAAATGATCCGCTTCCATATTTTCTCGACCAACGGCGTGTTCGGTGCGCCGCTGGCGATTGCCGCCGGTGTGGTGTTTATTTTCGTGCTGTTCGGCGCCTTTCTGCAGGTCACCGGCGCCGGTCAGTTTTTTATTGATGCGGCCTTTGCTGTGGCCGGTAAATACCGTGGTGGCCCGGCCAAGGCCAGCGTGGTGGCCTCGGCCGCACTGGGTTCTATTTCAGGCTCAGCCATCGCCAATACGGTAACCACAGGCGCGCTGACCATCCCGATGATGAAAAAGCTGGGTTATACGCCGGCGCAGGCGGCGGGTATTGAAGCCGCGGCCTCTACCGGCGGGCAGATTATGCCGCCGGTGATGGGGGCCGGCGCGTTTGTGATGGCGCAGTTTACCGGCATTGCCTACAGCGACATTCTGCTGGTTTCCATTGTGCCGGCCATTCTCTATTTCGGCTGTACCCTGCTGTACGTGCACCTGATGGCGACCAAGCTCGGTCTGCAGGGCATGGAAATTACCGAAAAAATCCGCACGGTCATGGCGCAGGGCTGGCACTTTTTATTGCCGCTGGTGCTGATTACCGCGCTGCTGTTAATGAGCTATTCGCCGGTGATGGTGGGTATTGCCGGTTGTGGCGCGATTCTGATTGCCGCCATGTTGCGCAAGCACAGCATGATTTCGTTCGCGCAGTTTTATGAAGGCATGAAAGAAGGCGCCTTAATGGCACTGCCCATTTCGGTGGCCTGTGCCACCGCCGGTATTGTGGTCGGCGTTGTCGGTCAGACCGGTCTGGGTCTGCAGTTCACCCAGTTCCTGCTGGCCATGTCCGGTGGTTATTTGTGGTCGGTGCTGGTGATGGTGGCGCTGGCGGCTGTGGTGCTGGGCATGGGCCTGCCGGTCACGGCGGCTTATATCGTGCTGTCGGTGATTGCTGTGCCGGCCATGATGAAACTCGGGGTCAGCCTGCTGGCCGCGCACATGATCGTGTTCTGGCTGTCGCAGACGTCCAACGTGACCCCGCCGATTGCCCTGGCGGCCTTTGCCGGTGCCGGTATCGCAGGCGCCTCGCCGATGGCGTCGGCGGTGCAGGCGTTTAAGCTGGCGCAGGGCTTTTTCATTATTCCGGCCATGATGGCCTTCTCGACCCTGATCTGGACGGCGGACGAAAGCGCCTGGCAATACGTGTCGTCGATTCTGGCGACGGTGGCGCTGATCGCGGCGGTGGCTGGCGGCATTGAAGGGCGGCTGGCAACGCGCCTGAATGCGCTGGTGCGCGCTGTGCTGCTGGTGGTGGGAACCGCGCTGTTGTTCGTGCCCGACCCGTACCGTACCGCGCTGGTGGTGCTGGTGGCGGTGATGGTGACGGCCGATATTCTGCTGGCCAAGCGTCAGGCCGCAGCGCATAGCTGACAGGGAGCGAGCTGAGGGCAGCCAACCGTAAAAAAGGCCGGAATTTCGCTCTGCAGTCCCATGCTTTTCGTGGAATTGAGTGTATCCGCTGACTTCTGAAGCAACGTCACGCTCTGTATGCCTCCCAGGGGAACTTATCCCCTGGCCGGCAGGGCCGACCCCAGCTTCGCGCTTCCTGGGCCGTATTCCTTGTTCTCTCGATTTTTACTGAGCGCGCGCACCATCGGCCATCCATGGCCGGGTCCGCTTGCCCGGTTCCCTCCGGGCAGTTCATAAAAATCATCGTTCACTGCGGTGGCCCCAGAGGCGCTCAATTTTCGGGGACGCGTAGTCGCTCTTCACGATAGGCCATGGGCGTAAATACATGTCCCAGAACGGTTAAATCAATTTACCAGAAGCAGAAAAGCCTGAATGCAGGCTTTCGGTTAACACTCAAAACTGCTGGGCAGTCGTTGGAATTTCCAGCCTTTTTTATTTTCTGAATTCCGCCCTTTTCAGCGGTGACTGAGCATTACGTGGCGCACCACCGAATAATCTTCCAGCGAATACATGGACAAATCTTTGCCATAACCCGAGCGGCGCAGGCCGCCGTGGGGCATTTCGCTGGGCAGCAGGAAATGGTTGTTGATCCAGGTCGAGCCGTATTCCAGCTGGCTGGCCACGCTCATGGCGCGACCGATATTGCTCGACCACACCGACGACGCCAGCCCGTATTGTGAATCGTTGGCCCATTCCACGGCCTGCTCCTGTGTGTCGCAGCAGGTGACGGATACCACTGGGCCGAACACTTCTTTCTGCACAATTTCGTCGTCGTGGCGGGCGCCGGCAATCACGGTGGGTTCGTAATAAAAGCCCGGCGTGGCGGGAATATTGCCGCCGGTAATGAGTTCGGTGTGGGGTAATTCCAGTGCGCGTTCAACAAAGCTGGCGACGCTGTTGCGCTGGCGTTCGCTGATTAACGGCCCGAGCTGGTTCAGGTGGTCGTCGTTGTGGTTATAGCGCAGTGCCCGCACTTTATCGGCCAGTGTGGCCACCAGTTTTTCATACACTTTTTTCTGCGCGTAAATATGGCATGCGGCGGTGCAGTCCTGGCCTGCGTTGTAGTACCCGTAACGCGCCACGCCGCTGGCCACGGCGTCGATATCGGCGTCGTCCAGTACCAGCACCGGCGCCTTGCCGCCCAGCTCCAGATGCGTGCGTTTTACCGTGCGGTTGGCCGCCTGCAGCACTTTCTGGCCGGTTGAAATATCGCCGGTCAGTGACACCATGCGCACGTCGCGGTGATTAATTAAATGGCTGCCGACGTTATCGCCGCGCCCGAGCACAATATTCACCACACCCGCGGGTAACAGGTCGGCCAGAATCTGGGCCAGCATTAAGGTGGTCAACGGTGTCTGTTCCGAGGGTTTGAATACCAGTGTATTGCCGGCACCAATCACAGGGGCGATTTTCCACGCCGCCATCATGATGGGGTAATTCCACGGCGCGATGGCAGCCACCACGCCAATAGGGTCGCGGCGCACCATGCTGGTGTGGCCGGGTAAATATTCACCGGCCGCCGGCGCGCTTTGCGTGCGTACGGCGCCGGCAAAAAAACGGAACACATCGGCGGCGGCGGGTAATTCGTCGTCCACCACCTGTTGCAGGGGTTTACCGCAATTCAGGGCTTCGACCGGGGCCATTTGTGCGGCCATGGCATCCAGTGCACTGGCGATGGCCAGCAGGTTCGCGGCGCGTTCGGCCGGAGTGGTGCGGGACCAGTGTTTATGGGCACTTTTTGCGGCGGCCACCGCGGCGTCGACCTGCTCCAGCGATGCCTGCGGCAGGTCCAGGATCAGGCTGCGGTCACGCGGATTGGTCACGGCTTCGCGTTCGCCATCACCCATCATGCGTTCGCCATTAATCAGTAATTGCTGCTGAAATTCCATAGGTTCTTCTGCCTTGCCTTCAGCCCATGGCTGCCTGACGGGCCGGTAAGGATTCGCGCGCCACCGGCAGGAAATAATCAATTAATGGATTACGCGCACCGCCCCGGCGCCACGCCAGACCAATATCCAGCGTTTCGGAAATATCGAGAATCCGCCGGGCTTCTACCCGGTCGCCTTCCACCGACCAGGGGCGGTAGGTCATGTCCGGCATCAGCGCCAGACCCATACCGGCCGACACTAAGCTGCGCACCGCTTCCACCGAGGCGCTGCGCATGCTCACCTGTGGCCGCACGCCGGAACCGGCCCAGCAATGGCGGATACGCTCTTCCATTTCGTCGACGTTAAGCATGATCAGCGGCTGGTCGCTCAGCTCGTTCAGGCCGATGGAATCCAGCTCCAGTAATTCGTGTTCCGGTGGCAGCCACAGGCGGTAATGCGAGTAGGTGAGCACTTCGGTGTTGAGCGCGCTGCGGTATTCGAGGTTGGATAAAATCATCACGCCCACATCAATTTCACCGCTCACCAATAAATGTTCGATGTAATCGCGTTCGTCCTCGATCACGCGCAGTTTGACCTTGTGATAAATCTTCTGAAAACGCGCCAGTAAATCGGCCAGATAATAACCGGCCACCAGACTGGTCACGCCGATATTCAGCTCGCCTTCCACATCGTCGGTGCTCTGCTGTAGGCTGCGGCGGGCGTTATCCACCGACGCCAGAATTAAATGCGCCTGACGCAGAAACTGATGGCCCTGATGGGTTAATTCCATGCCCTTGGCGTGGCGGCTGAACAGCACGGCGCCTAAGGAATCTTCCAGCTGCTTGATCGCAGTGGTGAGGGTGGATTGCGAAATATGCACCGCCTGCGCGGCGGCCGACACCGAGCCGGTTTCGGCAATGGCGATGAAATAGCGGATCTGACGCAGGCTCAGCATCTGAGCTCCTTGTTTTTCTATACCCACTGGCTGACCGGCCGGCTGCCTCCTGTGCGGGAGGGCAATCGGGGCCAATTGGCATTGGCAAAAACGATTGTTGCCAATGTCCGTTCGCATAAATCAAAGGCTGTGACGTACGCCCCGTGTCGCCCGGCTGAGTGACTGCTCAGCAGGCCATCCGGCTGCAGGCCGCGCCAGTACAGGGCTGGTGGCGGGTTGCAGGCGTACGGGGCGACCCCGTGCCGGAATGGCCTAAGGGTATAACACAGGCGTCAGACGGCTACCTATCGTTTTTTCAGAACACTGGCATCTTTATTAACAATTGGCGATAGCTTTCCGCCAAACCATAGCCTGAAGCTGTCACTGAATTCCGGGAATCACAGGACGCCCGGCCGGGATGAACACAGGCATATGCCTTCGCAAATTTGAGGTCTGAGGAAAGCACCATGGCAAAACATACTTTGATGGTCAGCGCACTCGCAGGCGCTTTGCTGGCAACCACAGCTTCCAGTGCACTGGCGGTGGAGAAAATCGGTAAGGGCGAAGGACGGGTGGATATCGTTGCCTGGCCGGGTTACATCGAACGCGGTGAAACCGATAAAGCCTACGACTGGGTGACTCAGTTTGAAAAAAACACCGGCTGTTCGGTGAATGTGAAAACCGCGGCCACCTCGGATGAAATGGTCAGCCTGATGGCCAAAGGCGGCTACGACCTGGTGACCGCGTCCGGTGATGCGTCGCTGCGTCTGATTTACGGTAAGCGCGTACAGCCGGTGAATATCGGTCTGATCAAAGCCTGGGATACCGTTGACCCGCGTCTGCAGAACGCACCGTGGCACACCGTAGAAGGCAAGCATTACGGCGTGCCGTTCCAGTGGGGCCCGAACGTGCTGATGTACAGCACCGAAGCGTTTAAAACCGCCCCCGACAGCTGGAGCGCGGTGTTCGAAGAAACCACACTGGCCGATGGTAAATCCAACAAGGGTCGCGTACAGGCGTACGACGGCGCGATTTATCTGGCCGACGCGGCACTGTATTTAAAAGCGAAAAAGCCGGAGCTGGGCATTAACGACCCGTACGAGCTGAACGAAAAACAATACGCGGCGGTGCTCGATCTGGTGCGCAGCCAGCACGATTTAATTCACCGCTACTGGCACGACTACAACGTGCAGATGAGTGACTTCAAAAACGAAGGTGTGGTGGCGTCCAGCTCCTGGCCATTTATGGCCAACATGCTGCTGGCCGAAAACGCACCCATCGCCACAGCCTTTCCGAAAGAAGGCGTTACCGGCTGGGCCGACACCACCATGATGGCGGCGGATGCTCCGCACCCGAACTGCGCTTACGAATGGCTGAACTGGTCGATCACACCAAAACTGCAGGGCGATCTGGCGTCCTGGTTCGGTGCGGTACCGTCAGTACCGGCGGCCTGTAAAGGCAACGAACTGCTGGGTGACGGCGGTTGCAGCAGCAACGGCTACGACAACTTTGAGCAGGTGTATTTCTGGAAAACCCCGACCGCCAAGTGTGAAAGTCAGGGCACCTGTGTGTCGTATGCACGCTGGACCAAAGATTACATCGCCATTATGGGTGGTCGTTAATCGGAGCGGTTGTTAACGCGTATCCGTTGTTCATCAGGGCGGCCGTTAACCGGTCGCCACTGAAGTAAAGGATGTTCGGCCAGGGACGGCCATGATCAGAAAAAGAAGTGACCTATGACCTACGCCGTCGAATTCTGTGACCTCAGCCGTACCTTCGGTGAGGTAAAAGCCGTTGACCGGGTAACCCTGAACATTGCCGAGGGGGAATTTTTTTCCATGCTCGGTCCGTCCGGCTCCGGTAAAACCACCTGCCTGCGCCTGATCGCCGGCTTCGAGCAGCCGACGTCCGGCAGCATTATTATCCACGGTCAGGACGCCACCGGCCTGCCGCCGTATCAGCGCGATGTGAATACCGTGTTTCAGGATTACGCGCTGTTTCCGCACATGAATGTGCTCGACAACATTGCCTACGGCCTGATGGTAAAAGGCGTTGCCAAAAAAGAACGCTATGCCCGCGCCACCGAGGCGCTGGAAATGGTCGCACTCGGTGAATATGGCCAGCGTAAACCGGCACAATTATCCGGTGGTCAGCGTCAGCGTATTGCACTGGCGCGGGCGCTGGTGAACCGCCCGAAAGTGCTGCTGCTGGACGAGCCACTGGGCGCCCTCGATTTAAAACTGCGTGAGCAGATGCAGAGCGAACTGAAAAACCTGCAACGCTCGCTGGGTATTACCTTTATTTTCGTTACCCACGACCAGACCGAAGCGCTGTCGATGTCCGACCGCGTGGCGGTGTTCAATAAAGGCCGCATCGAGCAGATGGATTCGCCGCGCAATCTGTACAACCAACCGGCGACAGCCTTTGTCGCCGAATTTGTCGGCACCGCCAACGTACTGCGTGGCGCGCTGGCGCAGACACTCGGTGGCACAGCTGCGGGTTTTGCGTTACGTCCGGAATATATTTCCCTGAACAGCAAGGCGGATAATCAGGATATCCGCCTTAACGGCACCGTACGCGATGTGCAGTATCAGGGTGCCAATACCCGTTATGAAATTGTGCTCGACAGTGGCGATGTGCTGAACGCCAGTGAAGCCAATTCTCTGCTGGGTGGCACAGGCCCGGTGGCCGGTGACAGCGTCAGCGTCAGCTGGGCATCGTCGGCGCTGGTGGCATTACAAGACGTGCAGGGCGCGAACGGAGGTGTGTAAATGAGCACAATGTCTGCGCACACAATCGCCGCACGCACATCTTTGCTGAATCAGGCGGCGGATGCGCTGTACCGCCGGCCGACTCTGTATCTGCTGTTATTGCTGGTGCCGCCACTGCTGTGGTTTGGGTCTGTGTACATTGCCTCGCTGCTGAATTTATTGTGGAACGGCCTGTACACCTTTGATGATTTCACCATGACGGTGGATCACACCCTGACACTGAATAATTACGCGCAATTATTCGACCCGGCCAACGCCGACATTATTGTCCGTACCTTACTGATGGCGATCAGTGTGACCATTTTCAGCGCGTTAATTGCCTTTCCTGTGGCCTATTACATGGCGCGCTTCGCGACCGGGCGCACCAAGGCGTTTTTCTATATCGCGGTCATGCTGCCGATGTGGACCAGCTACATCGTTAAGGCCTATGCCTGGACCTTATTGCTGGCTAAAGAAGGCGTGAGTAACTGGTTTATTAATCTGCTCGGGCTTGATGGCGTACTGCAGTTTTTACTGAGTATTCCGGGCGTGGGCGGTAATACTTTATCAACGTCGAATCTCGGCCGCTTTCTGGTGTTCACCTACATCTGGCTGCCGTTCATGATTCTGCCGATTCAGGCCGCGCTGGAACGTCTGCCACCGTCGCTTCTGCAGGCATCGGCCGACCTCGGTGCGCATCCGTTTGCCACGTTCCGTCATGTGATTGTGCCGCTGGCCATTCCGGGTATTGCTGCCGGTTCTATTTTTACCTTCTCGCTGACGCTGGGTGATTACATCGTGCCGCAGCTGGTGGGCCCACCGGGATTATTCCTCGGCAGCATGGTGTATGTGCAGCAGGGGGCGATCGGCAATATGCCGATGGCGGCGGCATTTACTCTGGTGCCTGTGGTGTTGATCGCGGTTTATCTGAGTCTGGTAAAACGTCTGGGGGCTTTCGATGCACTCTGATCAGCAAGCATCTGTGTGGCTGAAAATAGCCGCCTGGGGTGGTCTGGTATTCCTGCACTTCCCGATTTTTATCATCCTGATGTACGCCTTTAATACCGAAGAGTCGGCGTTCAGTTTTCCGCCCAAAGGGTTCACCCTGCACTGGTTCAGTGTGGCCTTTGCCCGTGAAGACGTACTCGAGGCCATCGGCCTGTCGCTGCAGATCGCCTGCATTGCCACCGCTATTGCCATGGTGCTCGGCACACTGGCGGCTGCGGCACTGTACCGCCGTGATTTTTTCGGTAAGCAGAGCATTACCTTAATGATGATTCTGCCCATCGCACTGCCGGGCATTATTACCGGTCTGGCGTTATTAAGTGCCTTTAAATCCATTGGTCTGGAACCGGGCGTGCTCACCATAGTGATTGGTCATGCGACCTTCTGTGTGGTGATTGTGTTCAACAACGTGGTGGCGCGTTTCCGCCGCACCTCGCACAGCCTGATTGAAGCCTCGATGGATTTAGGGGCCGACGGCTGGCAGACCTTCCGCTATGTGATGCTGCCGAATTTATCGTCGGCTTTGCTGGCGGGCGGCATGCTGGCGTTTGCGCTTTCGTTCGACGAATTGATTGTGACCACCTTTACCGCAGGTCATGAACAACCTCTGCCGCTGTGGCTGCTGAATCAGCTGACACGGCCGCGGGATGTACCCGTCACCAACGTGGTGGCTCTGATGGTGATGCTGGTCACCATGATTCCGGTTTTGCTGGCCTACCTGATCACCCGCGGTGGTGATGACGTGGCCGGCAGTGGCAAATAACGAGAGGACATACGCATGCTGAACAAAATGCTGATTAACGGTGAACTGGTGTCTGGTGAAGGTGCAGCACTGGACGTATTCAATCCCTCGGCGGGCACTGTGTTATGCAGCATTGCCGAAGCCAGCGAAGCTCAGGTGAACGCCGCCATTGATGCCGCCGACGCAGCCTTCGACAGCTGGAGCCAGACCGCACCGAAAGACCGTGCGTTATTGCTGCTGAAACTGGCCGACAAAATTGAAGCCATGGGCGAAGAATTCGCCAAACTGGAAGCCGACAATACCGGTAAACCGTTCAGCGCCATGCTGGGCGACGAAATTCCGGCCATTGCCGATGTATACCGCTTTTTTGCCGGTGCCAGCCGTTGTTTAACCGGCTCTGCCGCGGCGGAATATATTCCGGGTTTTACCTCTATGATCCGTCGTGATCCTGTGGGTGTGGTGGCTTCTATTGCACCGTGGAATTACCCGTTAATGATGGTGGCGTGGAAGCTGGCACCGGCACTGGCTGCCGGTAATACCGTGGTGCTGAAACCATCGGAAATTACCCCGCTGACCGCGCTGAAACTGGGCGAAGTGTTAAAGGATATTTTCCCGGCGGGTGTGGTGAATATTGTCTTTGGTCGTGGTCTGGAAGTGGGTGTGCCGCTGACAACCAGCAACAAGGTGCGCATGGTGTCGCTGACCGGTTCTATTCCGACCGGCCAGAAAATTGTCGCCTCCGGTGTGAGCAATATGAAACGCACGCACATGGAGCTGGGTGGCAAAGCGCCGGTGCTGGTGTTTGACGATGCCAACCTCGACGAAGTGGTTGATGGTCTGCGCGCCTTCGGTTTTTACAACGCCGGTCAGGACTGCACCGCTGCCTGCCGTATTTATGCGCAGAAAGGCATCTATAAAGATCTGGTGAAAAAACTGAGCGAAGCGGTATCAACCATTAAAATAGGTACTCAGTACGAAGAAGGCACAGAAATGGGCCCGCTGGTGTCCAAAGCGCAGCAACAGAAAGTCGCCGAATTTGTTGAACGTGCCCGCGCCGTGCCGCACATCAGCGTCACCACCGGCGGTAAAATTCCGGCGGGTGATGGCTTCTTCTACGAGCCGACTGTGATTGCCGGTGCCAAACAGGACGACGAGATTGTACGCAAAGAAGTCTTCGGCCCTGTGGTGTCCATTACCGAATTTGATTCCGAAGAACAGGCGCTGGCCTGGGCCAACGATTCCGACTACGGTCTGGCGTCTTCGGTGTGGACCGCCGATACCGGTCGCGCCGCACGTTTAAGTGCACGCCTGCAATACGGCTGCACCTGGGTGAACACGCACTTTATGCTCACCAATGAAATGCCGCACGGTGGTATGAAAATGTCCGGCTATGGCAAAGATATGTCCATGTACGGTCTTGAAGATTACACCACGGTCCGTCACGTGATGATCAAGCACTGATGCGCGCACTGGGCGCACAGGAAGATTACACGCCAAACAGAGCCGTCACGTGATGATCAAGCACTGATTCCATTCTGGTGGTAACACCGCGATCTTGCGCCAGCCCAAGGGCTGGCTTTTTTCTCGTTCACACGCTCCGCGTGGAAATGTCATTGGTCAGCCGGCAAAACCGTTCTTGCTGAGCAGTGAGGAACGAACGTCAGTCGAAATATGAACGGTGCTTTAGGGCCTTCGGCCCCTGGTCTTGCAAGGAGAAGTATCTCCTTCCGATCCTCTCTTGCGGCGCTGCACCTTATCTCCGGTTTTTTTGTTATTTTCTGACGGCACGCGCACACACGACATCCCTGTCGTGATGTGCGCTTATCCGGCATCCATGCCGGAAGTCCTGGAAAATAACGGTAAAAACCGGCGGCGCAGCAAGCCGCGTAGAATTATCAGGGACGCAACAGCGGATTCAGAACAGTTCGTAGGGTGGGCATTACCCACCAGGTTGTCTGTGGTTTGTTGCCTTTGCACAGGAAAAAGCGTGCAAGCCACTGGCATGGCACAGGCACTGCTTCTCTGACGAAAGCCAACGAATGACGGACAACGTATGACAACAGCACTTTTTATTAACGGCGAATTTATTGCGCCGGTGCAGGGCAAGGCCATTGATGTAATTAACCCGGCCACTGAACAGGTCTTCGCGCAGATTGCCGCGGCAACCGCAGAGGATGTGGACAACGCCGTGCAGGCCGCGCGGGGGGCGTTCGATAACGGCCCCTGGGTGCGTATGACCGCCGCCGAGCGCGGTGCGGTGTTGCGCAACATTGCGCAATTAATCCGCGAACGGCTGGAAATGATTGCCACGCTGGAAGTGCAGGACAATGGCAAGCCATTACCGGAAGCGCGCTGGGACGTGGGCGATGCCGCCTTCTGCTTTGATTATTACGCTGACCTTGCCGAAGACATGGCCGCCCACTCCGAAGAAACCATCGACGTGGGCGATGACCGTTTCCGCTGCAAAGTGGTGCAGGACCCGGTCGGTGTGGTCGGTGCCATCGTGCCGTGGAATTACCCGCTGTTAATGGCGGTGTGGAAAGTCGCTCCGGCGCTGGCCGCCGGTTGCAGTATTGTGCTCAAGCCGTCTGAGCTGTGTTCGCTGTCGTGTGTGGAGCTGGCAAAAATCATTCAGCACGCTGGGGTGCCTGCTGGTGTCTTTAATTTAATTACCGGCTATGGCGCTGAGGCCGGAGCGCCACTGGCCGAACACCCGCTGGTCGATAAACTCGCCTTTACCGGCTCGGTGGCGACGGGCAGCCGTATTATGCAGGCTGCCGCCAAAGACATCCGCACTGTGAGTTTGGAACTCGGCGGAAAATCGCCGTTTATTGTGTTCGACGATGCCGACATCGAAAAAGCCGTTGAATGGATTATGTTCGGTATTTTCTGGAATCAGGGGCAGGTGTGCTCGGCGACCTCGCGCGTGCTGGTGCAGGAAAATCGGTACCCGGCATTGCTCGAACGCCTGTGCGCCGAAGCGCAGAAAATCACCATAGGCAATGGTATGCAAAGTGGCATTCTGCTCGGCCCGCTGGTGTCGGAAGGTCAGTATCAGAAAGTGCTGGGCTTTATTAATCAGGCCAGAGAACAGGGCATTCAACCGGCCAGCGGTGGCAAGCGCCCGGCGCATCTGACGACGGGCTATTTTCTGCAGCCGACCATTTTTGCCGACGTGCCGCTGGACTCGGCTGTGTGGAAAGAAGAAATCTTCGGCCCTGTGGTGTGTGTAAATCCGTTCGCGACAGAAGCCGATGCCATCCGCCTGGCCAACGCCAGCGAATTTGGTCTGGCCGCGGCCGTGATGTCACACGACCTTGAACGCTGCGACCGGGTTGCCAAAGCCCTGCGCGCCGGTATTGTCTGGGTTAACTGCTCGCAACCGACGTTCTCGCAGGCACCGTGGGGCGGCTATAAAAAATCCGGCATTGGTCGCGAGCTGGGACGCTGGGGACTTAATAATTATTTTGAAACCAAGCAGATCACGGCGTACGCCAGTGACGAGCCCTGGGGTTGGTATATTCAATAGCAACGGCCAAAAGACTCAACAGACCCGCTGCGGGCGCTGCTAACCGCAGTGCGTCAGCAGCACTTAACCTGCATCCGACAAGTCTTTCTGCTCGTCGTCTCTGGCCGGATCGTGCACTTCATAGCGGTTGCGGCCGTTATTTTTGGCTGCATACAGCGCTTTGTCGGCCTGTGCGACCAGCTCGTCCAGTGCCACGCTGGACGATGAAATACCGACGCTGACGGTCAGATAGCGTACGTCTGCCTGTTTGTGTTCGATATTCGCCTGCCGGAATTGCTCAATAATATGGCCCGCCACTTTGCTGGCACCAGCACTGGTGGTGTGCGGCAGAATGGCGACCAGTTCTTCGCCGCCGTAACGGGCGAGAAAATCCGTGCGGCGTGGCAGGCTGCTCTGAATCCGTTCCGCGACCTGACGCAATACATCGTCACCGGCCTGATGGCCGTAGGCGTCGTTAAATTGTTTAAAGAAATCGATATCAATCATCAGCACCGACAGCGGATACCGGCCACGGCGGGCGGAGTGCATTTCGTTTTGCAGGCGCTCTTCAAACGCGCGGCGGTTGGGAATGCGGGTCAGCGGGTCGAGGTAACTCAGTTCGGTTAATTGTTTATTTAAAATGCCGAGCTGAATCTGCGCCAGCTTCTGGCTGGTGATGTCGAGATGCGTGCCTATCATGCGCAGCGGCTTGCCGTCAGCATCCCACTCCACCGTCTGGCCCGAGTCGTAGACCCAGATCCAGCGACCGTCTTTGTGCTTCATGCGCGATTCAAAGATGTAGCAGTTGCTGTCGCCGGCCCAGTGTTTTTTCAGCGCCTTTTCCGACAGTTTCAGATCCTCGGGGTGCGCGTAGGTGAGCCAGGTATCAATGCTTACCGGCTGCAATTCATCGAGGGTGTAACCAATGATGTTGGCCCAGCGTTCGTTGAACACCGTCTCGCCCGTCTGAACGTTCCACTCCCAGATGCCCACGCCGGTATTGTTCACGACCTGATGCAGATGGTGACTGTCGCGTTCGTAGTTGTGAATCAGATCCATCAGAACTTTAACCTCGGATTTCAATACCTGAATTTCGAGTTCCGGAGTCATGGTTCGGTCGGTCATGCGCAAGTGTCCGTGGTGCTTTACGGAGACTTTCAGTCTAGATGCTGAGTTTTGGGTTGTACTAGTGTTGAGCGCACTGAGTAACGAAAGACAGATATCCGGTAACAGTCACCGCCGCAGCGGCCTGCGCGAAAGACAGGTTTGTACTTACGTGGGGGTAAAAGTCTGATCAGGCAGGTTTGGCTGTGTGCAGAACCATAGGCTGAAAACCGATGCCGTCCTTATGGCCGGCGTCGCCATCACAGACAAACCCCAGCGCCTGATACACGGACACGGCGAACAGCGATGAGCGCAGGGTGAACGGGGTAACGGCGGGCGTCTGCTGTTGCAGCTGCTGCCACAGGGCGCGGGCGATCCCCCGACCATGCTGGTCTTCGCGCACAAACAGGTGATACAGGTGCGCCGGTTGTTTCAGGGTGATGTAGCCGAGTAAATCGCCGTTCTGCCCTGCGGCGACCAGCGTCCGGTAGTCTGCACTTTGCAGGCGCGCGCTGAAGGCGTCGGGCGTGAGGGTATCGGCAAACCAGAACGGCAATGTCTGAGTGCTATCGGTCAGATAAAAATGCGCCAGCGAACGCACCAGCTCAGACAAGGCGGGAACGTCAGACAAGACAGCGGGGCGCAGTTGCATGGGCATTCCTTACGCGCAGAACAGGCGGCTTTAAACCATCAGAGGGTGAAAATCCAGAGAATCACCAGCAGTACGACACTCAGCACGACGCCGAGCAGCTGATATAAAACAAAGGCGCCGATATCGAAGCCTGGCTTTTTGGGTGCAGCGTCTGCGTCCGTATCCGTGCGCTCTGTGGCGGGCGCCGACGCTTTGGATACGGCGATAAAAAACGAGACGATCAATGCCAGCCAGAACACCGGCAGCACCGCCGGCAGATCGCCGAAATTCGACGCCAGTGCCACGCCGGGGCAGAGCAGAAGAAGGAATACGAAAAGTGTTTTCATCGGATGCCGTCCCGGCCTGAGCGCTCAACTGCGCCGCCTCAGTATGCCCGAGGTGTGGCATCCGTTAAAAGACGGCGGCATCTGTTAAACGATGGGCGGCATCCGATGAAAGACGGCGGCATCCGTTAAACGATGGGCGGCATCCGTTAAACGATCGGGTTGGCCCTCAGTGAATAAACACCAGCAGAATCATCAGCGGGCAGATGAATTTCACGTACCAGGGCCAGATTTTCCAGAACAGGGAGGTTTCCAGTTCCGGGAAGCCCTGTTTCAGTTCGTTCAGCAGACGGTCGCGTTTCAGCACCCACATCAGCAGCAGCGCGTACAGCATGCCCAGCAGGGGTTGGGCGTACACTGTGGTGGCGGTAATCACCAGTCCGAACAGGGCTTCGAAATTCAGCACCACGGTGGCCGACACCAGAGTAATTAAACCGCCGGCCAGCCAGCTCATTTTGCGGCGCGGTTGCTGAAATTGTTCGCAGGCCATGTTCACGGGAGATTCCAGCATGGAAATCGTGGACGTAATGGCGGCAATGGTCAGCAGGGCAAAAAAGCCGATGGCCAGAAACGGCCCGGCGCTGCCCATGGTGTCGAACATGGCCGGCAGTACGGTAAACACCAGGGTATCCGACGACAGCAGGCTGCCGTCAGCGGCGTAAATGGTGACGCCATTCTGCTGGGCGACAAACATGGCCGGAATAATCAGCAGGCCGGCGATAAAGGCCACTAAGGTATCCAGACCGGCGACCATAGCCGCCGTGGCGGGCAGATTTTCCTGCTTCGCCAGATAACTGCCGTACACCATCATGCCGGTCACTCCCAGCGACAGCGAAAAGAACGCCTGCCCCATGGCATTAACGAACAGGTCCGGTGAAATCTGCTGAAAATCCGGTTGCAGGTACATGCGCAGGCCGGTCATGGCGCCGGGCTGATTCAGGATATAAACGGCCAGCACCACCAGTAACACCAGCAGGGTTGGCATCAGACGTTTGGACCAGCGCTCAATGCCGCTGCTGACGCCGTCGCGCACCACTAGAATGGTGAGCAGCATAATCACCAGCATCATGGCCAGATTGCGTGAACTGGAAAATCCGGTGAACCAGCCCGCCAGCTCCTCAAGGCCCAGCAACTGACACACGGGCGCCAGCATATAAGCGACCAGCCAGCCGGCGACGATGGCGTAAAAACTCAGAATCAACGACAACGCACACACACCCAGTGCACCGCCGACGGTGGCAATGCGGCGCGTCTGCGGGCCGCTGGCCAGATTGCGCAGGGCGCTGATCGGGTTCTGCTGCGACAGACGGCCAATGGTCAGCTCGGCGACCAGCATGGGGTAGGCCAGCACAAACACCATGGCCAGATAAATCAGCAGAAATGCACCGCCGCCATTCTGCGCGGCCTGTGTCGGAAAACCCCAGATATTACCCAGGCCGATGGCCGATCCGGCCGCTGCCAGAATAAAGCCCGAGCGGGAAGAAAAACGGCCACGCGCCGGGGCGTTGGTTACAGAGCTGGCATCTGCCATCGGAAGTCACTCCTGAGTCGTTCGTGGTCACCGGCGGCCATACGCCACAGGTGCAGACGGCAGGCTGTCACAGGACATCCGCACCTTATGGGCGCGGCGCTGCCGGTCATCAAAGAATAGCCGTCTGCGCATCGGACGCAGCGACTGCAAAAGCGGCGGATTATAACGGAAGCGCGGCGGCGGGTGGGCGGAGGTTCGTTGTTGCGGCGGGTCTGGCCGGGCGTTGTGGGATTATTGGCAGGATAAAAAACGCATGTACCGGACTGACTCTTACCGGGCTGACTCTTACCGTAATGACTCTTACAGGAATAGCCCGGCCGGCACGTTTGGATGCCAGCGGGGTGCTACTAGGGGTATTACGAGGGGTATTACGAGGGATATTGAGATGAGTATTAAGGCGAGCGTTCCGAAAAGAACGCTCTGCGCTTAACGCGTCACCAGCAATAAAATACCGGCGGCGGAAATACCCAGCCCCAGCATTTCCGGCAGACCCAGTGCAAAGGCCTGCCACCAGACAAACAAACCACTGGCGATGGCCAGCGTGGCGATGCTCTGCTGACGTTTCAGCGCGCGGCTTTCGGCCAGTTCTTCGCGCAGGGCGATGATTTCTTTGTGCAGTGCCTGCTGGGTGTCGTCGAGGTGGTTCAGGCGGGTTAAGGCGCCGTGCACCAGACCCGGAATTTGCGGGGCTTTTTCAATCCAGCCTGGCAGCTGACGCTTTAATTCTTTAAACGCGGCTTTGGGGCCAAAACGTTCGCGCATCCAGCGTTCCAGGAAGGGTTTGGCGGTGCTCCACAAATCGAGTTGCGGATACAGCTGACGACCCAGACCTTCGATATTGAGCAGGGTTTTCTGCAGCAGCACCAGTTGTGGCTGCACTTCCATATTAAAGCGGCGCGCGGTGCTGAATAACTGAATCAGCACCTGACCAAAGGAAATTTCGGCCAGCGGTTTTTCGAAAATGGGTTCGAGCACGGCGCGGATGGCGGCGGCTAATTCGTGCACTTTGGTGCTGGCCGGAACCCAGCCGGAATCAACGTGCAGCTGCGCGACCTGATGATAATCCTGATTAAAGAAGGCGAGCATGTTCATCGCCAGATAGGTCTGATCTTCTTCGGTCAGGGTGCCGACAATGCCGCAGTCGATGGCGATGTATTGCGGACGTTGCGGGTGTTCGCGTGAAACGAAAATATTGCCCGGGTGCATGTCAGCGTGGAAAAAACTGTCGCGGAAAACCTGGGTGAAAAAGATTTCCACGCCACGCTCGGCCAGCAGTTTCATATTGGTGTTCTGCGCGTGCAGGGCGTCGATATCGGCCACCGGAATACCGTAAATGCGTTCGCTCACCATGACTTTGGAGCGCGTGTATTCCCAGTACACTTCCGGCATATACAGCAGCTCGGAGTCTTTGAAATTACGGCGCAACTGGGTGGCGTTGGAGGCTTCGACACTTAAATTCAGTTCGCCGTAAATGGTGTGGCGGTAATCTTCGACCACCTCAAGCGGCTTCAGGCGGCGGCCGTCGGCGGAGTATTTCACCAGCAGGCGTGCCATGGTTTCCAGCAGCTGCAGGTCGCGCTCGATCACGTTCTCGATGCCCGGACGTACGACTTTAACCACCACTTCTTTGCCGGCACTGCCATCGCTGTTGAACAGACGCGCGGCGTGTACCTGAGCAATGGAGGCCGACGCCAGCGGCTCGACCGAAAATTCGGCGAATAATTCGGCGATGCGTTTGCCCAGCTGTTCTTCGATTAAGGCAATGGCCTTGTTGCTGGCAAACGGCGGAACGTCGTCCTGCAGGCGTTTTAATTCTTTAACAATATCGGCCGGAATCAGGTCGGGGCGGGTCGACAGAATCTGTCCGAATTTAATAAAGATCGGACCCAGTGCTTCCAGCGCCAGACGCAGACGTTCGCCACGGCCCATGCGTGATGGCACCGGGTTCAGACGCCACGGCGCCAGCCACAGCAGAATGCGCAGGCCGAGTGGTAATTGTTCCACCGGCAGCAGGCTGTCGAGACGGTAACGGGTAAAGACGAACAGGATTTTCCAGAGACGCCAGAGGTTTGCCACGGGCCGTTATTCCTTGGACTGAGCAGAGGCCTCGATGAGGCGGTCGATGCGGGCGGACAGACGGTCGGTGGCCAGCTTCAGGTCGTCCACGTCATCGGCGAACTGCTGAATCAGCGGCTTCGGGGTCACCAGCTGGGCTTCGTCTTCCAGATAATCTTTTACCGCGGTTTGGTAGGTGCTGCCGGTGCTTTTGCCCCAGCTGAGCAGGCCACGCAGGCCTTTGCCGATCTGATGCGCCAGCAGGCCACCGGTGGCCGGTGCGATCACGGCTTCCCAGTCGATATCCAGCGTCTGCGCCACGCGGGTGAGGGCGATGGCAAATTCGCTGTCGCCGTCCATATCAATGGCGGAGTTGATCAGGGTATTGGCTTTGTCGTCAGCCCCGGCGAGGGCCAGAAAGTCGCGCACACTGCCGCTTAAGGTGGCGTCGGCCACGGCTTCGTTGCTGAAGCTGAGGCCAATGCCGGTATCGAGTATGCGCACATACAGCGGGCTGATGCCGTCGATGTTAAGGCCGAGCAGGCGGCCCTGATGACGGCTGAGGGCGGTCAGTGCCGGCGGGTCGTAGCGCAGCACATGATTAACGGCGGCCTCCACCGGCACGCACAGAGCCTGCAGCACTTCGGTCGGCAGCCTGAGCATCTTACGGTTTGATTCCGCGGTGCAGGGCAACCACGCCGCTGGTCATGTTGTGGTAGCTGCAACGGACCAGACCGGCTTCTTCCATCATGCCCTTCAGGGTTTCCTGATCCGGGTGCATGCGGATGGATTCGGCGAGGTACTTGTACGACTCAGAATCGTTGGTCACCAGCTTGCCCATGAATGGCAGTGCGGTGAACGAGTACAGGTCGTAGGCCTTGCTCATCAGCGGGTTGGTCGGTTTGGAGAATTCCAGCACCAGCAGACGGCCGCCCGGCTTCAGCACGCGCGCCATGGAACGCAGGGCCGCGTCTTTGTCGGTCACGTTACGCAGACCGAAAGCAATGGTGATGACGTCGAAGGTGTTGTCTTCAAACGGCAGACACTCGGCGTTGGCCTGAACGTATTCAATGTTGCCCACGTAACCCTGGTCGGTCAGACGGTCACGGCCGACGTTGAGCATGGACGAGTTGATGTCGGCCAGCACCACTTTGCCGGTCGGGCCGACAATTTTGGAGAACTTGCGGGTCAGGTCGCCGGTACCGCCGGCCAGATCCAGCACTTTGTTGCCCGGGCGCACGCCGCTCATGTCGATGGTGAAACGCTTCCACAGACGGTGCACGCCGAACGACATCAGGTCGTTCATCAGGTCGTACTTAGCCGCCACGGAGTGGAACACGTCGGCAACCATGGCCTGTTTTTCTTCGGTTGCTACTGTTTTGTAGCCAAAGTGGGTGGTTTTTTCACCGGACATGCGACCGTTACTCCCGCGTCTCACCTGAAATAGGGCGGCCATTTTAGCCCCGTGACGGGTGAATGTCTTGCGCTGTGTCGGGTGGCCGGACATCCCTGACCAGTTGGTAAGAACTGACGCCATTTGCAAATGACGCTCACCCGCGGCGGCGGCTACACTGGAGGCATACTCAGCAAAGGAGCCATGCTGTGAGTCCGAAGATCAAAACAGCGCTGTTGCCGTTGTTACTGACAGCGGTTGCGGCCAGCGCCGGAGAGCGCCTGACCATTGCCGTACCGGAAGACACCTACCCACCGTACGTGATTCACGACAACGACGGCGAAGCCGCCCGTGGCCGCCTGATCGACCCGCTGCGTCGTGCGCTGGATGAACTGGACATCGAACTGGTGCTGGAAGAACTGCCGATTCTGCGCTCGCGCCCTATGCTCGAAGCCGGTCAGCTTGATGGCCGCATGGAATCGTCCTACTGGGCGCCGGATGCCGGGCGCTATTTATGGCTGGATGTCGGTGTCTGGCTCGAAGACGTACTCTTGTACCGCAACGACCTGACCTACGAGCCGCTGAGTCTGGCGGCGCTTAAAGGCAGTGAAGTGATCGCTCACCTCGGCTACCGTTACCCGACCTTAGACCCGCTGTTCAGCTCGGGCTTTCTGACCCGCATCGACCGCATCGACGAAGCCTCCATGATCGACAGCCTGCTGCACGCGCCGGAAGACAGTCAGCGCCTGATGGTGATAGAGCGCGGGGTGTGGGACTGGTATCTGCCGAACACCGACATCCCCAAGCACCTGAGCATCCGCGAAGGTGCGATAACCGTGGGCTGCGCCCCCCTGCAGATTCAGCTGGCCGACACCGAGCGGCTGCGCGCACTGCAGCCAAAAATTCAGGCCGTGATCGACCGTCAGCTGGCCGGGCATGTGAACAACGGCTGCCATGAGCGCCTGAGTGCACAACACAACAGCGACTGACTGGCGCTGCACCCACTGACAGGCAGAAACGCACCCTGATCCATCCGCCGGTTTGGGCTATTCTGCCCGCTCATTCACCTGCGGAGATTTTTCATGCTGGCTTTCAATAAATTCGCCACCCTCATGTTCTGGCTGGCGGTTGCTCTGGCGTACGTTTTCAACTGGCAGCAGGAAGCGGGCTGGTTCCGCGAAGCGGGTCTGGTGATCGGCGCCATTCATTTGCTGGAAGTGCTGTATTTCTTTATCGCCTTCCGTGACAAAAGCCAGGACGTGATGAAAGACGCTGGCCTGATTCTGGTGTTCGGTATTTTCCACCTGCGCCGTTTCGTCAGCGAAAAAACCGCCTGATTGATCCGCTGGTGCAGGGGGTTTTGTCCTGTCTCCCCGCCCCAGCGACCACAGACACCGGCTCTGTCGCCATTTTCACCCCGGTTAGTCCCGCTCATACAGTTCAACGCCAACTGCAACCCCACCTATGGCATCGGGTAAACCGACCTCCTGCAAAAACGTGCGTACACGCTCCGCGACCAGCGGGTCACGCAGCAGACGCCGGTGCCCCAGTGCCGCCGGAGTCCAGATTTCCGCCTGTGGCAGAAAACGGCGGATGCGCTGCATGGCACTTACCGGAATTTCCACATCATTATCGGCATGAATTAACAGCGTAGGGCGTTGGTCGGTGGCCAGTAAACGGCCGGTATCCAGCTCTGCTGCCGCGACGCCGACTTCCGTTTCTACGCCGCTGATAAAGGCTTTTGCGGCTTTGTCCGGCAGACCAATAAATTGCGCAAACCCCTGCAATACCTCAAGCAACGACGCCGGTGCCGCCAGCAGTACGTAGCGCTCCGCCGTTGTTCCCATACCACGGGCGATGGCCAGTGCAGCACCCCCCATGGAATGTCCGACGGCGCCGGTAAAAGGGCCGAAGGCAATATCGGCTTCGCAGATGGCGCGGGCAAATTCCACCGGATTCGAACGCTCGCCACCGGACTGACCGTGCAGCGGCGCATCCAGCGCGAACACATCAAATCCCTGCCGCGCCAGTGTATCGGCGAGTGTCATCATGTGCGTTGCCCGGCTTTCCCAGCCGTGTACCAGCAGAATGCGTTGCGCGCGGCCGTAATCGGCCCGTGGGTGCCAGCGCAACGCACTTAATGCCTGTTGCGGGCCGAAGGTGATGCGTTCTGCACTTTGTTCGGCGGCATTTTCCCAGTCTTTGGCGGGCAGGCGGCGCGGTGATAAAAAACGCCGGATAAAAGGCCGGGCGGTGGCCTGTGGAAAAAGGGTACCTCTGATGCGGTTGCGTACGCGCAGTAGGGTGATCGGATTCATAGCATGACCTCTCAGAAAGAATATTCGCAGCCCAGCACGAGGCGGCTGGCGTCAGAGAACTGGCCGAAGGGTCCGGCCCGGTTACCAAAGAAATGATCAGCACCGCCCCACAACGACCACTGGTCGTTTACCTGCCAGGTGATCTGTGCGCGGTTCTGACCATCGTTATAATCGCGGTTCAGCAAGGTGAAAAAACGTAATTCCAGCGTGTCGTTCAGCAGGTTATGTTTCAGCATCAGGGTATGGCGGATATTGTTGCGGGCACGGATGACCGCCGGGTCGTAGGTGTTGATATGGCTCAGATAAAACTGATAGCTGAGCAGGGTGTTGCTTATGCCTTGATAATCCAACCCGGTAACCTGCTGCCACTCCGGACTCTGCTGAATACCATCGTGGGTTAAATCGTTGCGCAGAAAAAAAGAGCGGCTTATATGTGCGGCTTCAAAGCGTAATACCCAGCTGCCAAAGGCGTTGCTGCCGCTGACACCCAGCAGCTGCGCACGACGGTACTGCGCCTGCACGTTGATGCTGGTGGGCTGGTTGTTGTTGATATTTAAGCGGCGAACAATCACCGCATTATCGTGGTAAAAGGAAAAATAGCTGGCACTCAGATCCCAGCCGTTAATAAAAGCCGACCAGCGCAGTGCCACTTCCGGATTGTTCTGTGCCGGGCGTTTAACCGGCTGAACGTTGATCGGCAGAGGGAGCGGCAACGGTGACTGTCCGCTTTGTGGCGCCAGCTCCGGGCTGGTAATGGCGAACGGACTGTCGGCGTTGGCCTGTTCGTTAAAGGTCAGGTCGGGAATCAGCAGCAACTGCAAAGACTGATCGTTATTCAGCGTCAGCTGCGCGTTCAGCATCCACAGCGGTATGCGGTAGTCTTCCGCATCGGGTAAATTAAATTCGCGTAAATCTTGCGGATTAATAATATCCAGTACGCGGAAACCATCGGCCTGCCCCCAGGCAACCTGTTGCTTACCACTGCGCAACGACCATTGCTGACCCAGCACATTCACATCGGAATCGGCATAGGCTTCGGCAAGTTCCGCCCGTGCGGCTGCGTGCCACCACAGCGGGCCGTTCAGGTTAATGTCACCACGCGGATAGGAAGCCGGCCGTTGCTCTGCGCCTTGCCCGGCACCGCTCACATAGCCCTGCACGTCGCCCGCCGGTTCCAGTGCCAGTCGCGGAATCAAGGTAAAACGGGTGGTACCGGCCTGCGTCTGCCATTGCGGCTGATAGGTTAAACGCGATTTCTGCAGCCGTTGTTCACCATCGCTGAGGGCAATATCCCAGCGCAGTTGCTGCGTTAATTCCGCATGAACCTGCCCGCAAAGCATCAGTAATGGCAGCGCAACCGTGGTTATCGGGCGGCGCATTTACAGCCCCCGGCGCAGGCTTTGCTGCGTGAACAGATTGTCGTTCAGCGTATTGCGGTAATCCACTCCGGAAAAAACGAACAGCGACTGATGCCCGGAAATATGGTTTTTGCACAATAAACGGTGACGCGTCCAGATGCCGTCTACCATACGGATGTCGCTGATTTCGGTGGTTTTCAGCGCTACACCTTTCGGGTCGCGGTAGTCGCTTTTAATCACCAGCCAGTTGTCCGGATTAATGGTAAAAATAACCTCGCCGTAGCCTAATTCCTGAGCAATTTCTGTGCTTTTTGGTTCTGCGCGCAGCCGTAAATAAAAGCCGTCATCCGGCAGGCGGCTGAGGGTGTAATCGTGCAGGCTGATGCGGCCATTCTGCTTGATATCTTCATAGGTAAAGTCGGTACCCATAAAGTAGTCGCCGCGGTCGGAAGCCGAAATGCGCCGTGCTTTGCGCACCGCTGGCAGATACAGCCACTGGTCGTCTTCCTGCTCCATTGCTTCATAATCGAAGGTTAAAAATCCGGTACCTTTGACATTGGCCGGCGCATTAAAAAAGAACAGGGTCTTTTTATCGTCACCGTAATATTTACGGAAGGTCTGGGTGGTCCGTTGCCGCTCTTTGCCGCGGTTATCGGTCAGCGTCATCTGCAACAGGCTGCTGGCTTGCTGGCCTTCGTCCACAGCGTTCACTTTCTGCGCAATGGTCAGCGCGTCCAGCGTATTCCGTTCGTCAGCCTGCACCGGTGCATGATGCAGTAGTGTAAGCAGGGCAATGCTGACCGGCAGTGCAATCTGCAGTAAAGCGCTGTTGGCGGATACAGAGGGAATGGCTTGTTCATCGCCGAAAATAAAGGCCGGGCGCAGGCGTTTGACCAGCGCCGGCAGTAAGGTCAGCGAGGCAATAAAGCTCATACTGACCGACAGCACGACGATGGTGCCGAAGTTGGTCAGCGGTACGACTTTGGATGTGATCAACACACCGAAGCCAAAGGCAATGGCCAGATAATTAAACAGCAAGGCGCGGCCAGTGGAGCGGAATAATGCCTGGTATAACTCATCATCGCGCAGACCATCGGCAACCAGTGCCTTTAACCGCTCCAGGGTGTGAATCGCAAAGTCGATGCCCAGGCCAATCGCAACCGAGGCAAACATGGAGGTACCGATACCAAGGTCAATATGCAGCAGCGCCATGGCGGCATACACGGTCAGAATCGAGAATACCACCGGCAATGCCGCCAGTACGCCGGCGGAAAACGAGCGGAATAACAGCGCCGATACCAGCATCACGCACAACAGCGAAATCCCGACACTGACCGCATGGCTGCGGCCGAGCTCTTTAATCCAATGATAATTCACGTGCACCCGGCCGCTCAGGTTGGCACTGGCCGCGGCGGAATTAAAGTGGGTATCTATGTAATTCTGCAGCGCTTCGATAACGGGGCGGGTTTCGCTGTACGCGGCGTTATCCAGATTCAGGCGGATATTCGCCAGGCGGTAGTCGTAGTCAATTTCTTCGTCAAAGTCGTCCGGGTCACCACTGCTGGAGTAGAGCAGAAAATACTGGGCAACGGCTTCTGCGTTGGCGGGTAGCACATAGGCGTCGGCACGGTCTTCATTCAGTGATTTATTCATCTGCTTCAGATAATCCACCACCGACACTGAGCCATTTACGTGCGGCAGTGTCTCGGCGTAGCGTTGCAGATCTTCAATGGCCTGCAGCACCTGCGGCACGAAAATGCCTTCCTTTTCCGGCGTTCTGACAATGATGTTCAGTGTGTTGGTTCCGTCCAGGTGTTCATTCACCACTTTATCGGCCTGAGAAATTGGTTCATCCGGATGGAAGGTATTAATGCGGTTTTCATCCACTTTAATCTGGGTGGTTAGTAGCGCACCGGCCAGCGCAATCACCGCAAATACGGTAATCGTCAGTGGTGGGCGTTGTAACGCGAGATTGCCGGTCTTCTGCATCAGTGTGGCGAACAGATCGTGACGGCTGCTCTGCTCCAGCGCGATCCAGCGCTTGCTTACTCTGGGTTTCAGTAATGTCAGAAAGGCCGGTAATACGAACAGTGAGTAGTACCAGGCGACTACCACGCCCAGGCTGGTGAACAGGCCGAAATATTCAAACGGCGGCATGTAAGACGAGGCATAAAGACCGAGAAATCCGGCTACTGTCGTGAGGCTGGTGAGCGTCACCGGGCGCGCCATCACGCGCACCGATTCCTCTGCACACTGGCGCAGTGTCCATTGCGGATGGCTGGCCTGCAGCTCGTAATAGTGACTGAAAATATGAATGGAATCGGCTACCGCCATGCCAATTAAAATCACCGGCA
Organism: Thalassolituus sp. LLYu03; assembly: GCF_050507655.1. Lineage (GTDB taxonomy): Bacteria > Pseudomonadota > Gammaproteobacteria > Pseudomonadales > Oceanobacteraceae > Venatoribacter. The sequence continues at coordinate 3,958,313 of NZ_CP191496.1, forward strand.
TGGCATTGGTAATCACGAAAAATGGCACGCCGGCATAGCTCATAATTCCCAGCGTCATCAGCACCGACGCCGCAATAATAAGATTGCCAAGCAGCGCCGGCGCCAGACGGCGGAAGGCGATAATCAGCATTACGGTGATGATCAGTCCGGCCAGTGGATTGAGGCGGCTGGCATCATGGTCAATGTACTGACCAAGAAAACCCAGCACGGCACCTTCACCGGCAACATAGAGTGTTACACCCGCGGGCAGCGCCGTATTGTTAACGATGCCGGCCACGGCGTTGTAGGTCTGTTCAGCCTGATCATCGTGGTACATCTCCAGCGCAATGATGGTCATCTGACCATCGTCCGACACCAGCATGCCGTGATACAGCGGGAATTGTTCTATGGCGCGGCGTACATCCGCCGGTGTACCGCTGTTCAGCAGATCGTAGAAAGGCGCAACATCCAGCCCGTCGGCAGAACCGACAATATTATTTTCGCTGGCCAGACTCAGTGTGAGTGCCGCGTTCACGGTGGGCAGCTGATTTAATTCATCGGTCAGCTGTTTTACCAGCGTCAGCGTTGGCAGACGGTAGATGCCCTCCGCCGAGGGATCGTATACCGCGACGATCAGCGGGTCGCTCAGACCGAATACTTCCTGTACGCGGTTTTTGTACACCAGCGCCGGGTTGTCCTGCTCCAGAAAGGCATCGGCACGGGTATCTTTGTGCAGCAGTTTCAGGCCGCTGGCACAGGCAAACATCAGTAACAACCCGCTGATAATAACCAGCCACGGGCGGCGTATTCCAAGAAAGATCCAGTTGTTCATCGCACATCCTCAATGCAGTTTGCATGTATGTGCATTCATATATACATGTATCTGCATCTAATGTGCAAAATTTTTTTAGTTGCGCAGAGCCAGAATGCCGTCGGCGACGTTCAGCAGTTGCTGCGTCAGCTCTGGTCCAAGGTGACTGGCGATGGCTTGCTGGGCTTTATCCCAGCGCACTTTTGCCTGCTTAAACAACGACTTGCCTTCTTCTGTCAGGGAGACAAGGGTGACGCGCCCATCTTCCGGGCTGGGGTTGGTCTGAACATAACCGCTGCGGATCAGCGGCTGCAGATTGCGGGTGAGGGTGGTCTGCTGCAGTACCAGTGCCTGCTGCAGTTCTTTCTGGGAAGTCTGCTTCATATACGACAACGCACGCAGCAGCGAAAACTGAGCGATGGTAATACCGAGATCACGTAACGCTTCGTCGTAATAACTGGTCAGTACACGGTCGGCCTGACGCAATTTCAGGTTGTAGCAGGGAAGGATGGTCATAGCAGAACCCCGTTGGCAGACCTCCGCATCATAGCTTGCAGAGTACCGATTTCACAGGCAGGGAGATAACTTGCGATAAAGAAAAAGGCCGGCGGAGAAGGAGTTTCCGCCGGCAAGCCCCATTAAATGCCCTGATTCAGAGAGCTGGGAAGTTCGGAGATCCGTGGAACTTCGGACCTCCGGGGAGAGCACCATAGGTGCGACATCGTGCGTAGCTTCACTTCACTAACGGTAGAAAGATCAGAAGGCGTAGTTCACACCCAGCTTGCCATAGGTCAGAGCGTTCTCATCGCCACGGCTGGCACCGGCGGTTTCACCGAATTCCATCTGTGACAGTTGCAGACGGGTCGACAGGCCCGGAACACTTGGCACCTTGTATTGCAGGTCGATGGCCAGCTCATAACCACCGTCGAAATCCGTGCCGCTGGCGGCCTGACCTTCATCACTCTGTGACCACATAGCGTAAGACGCCTGCGCCATCAGACCTTCAACGCCCAGACCGTGCGCGGCTGACACGACCGTGGTACCCAGACCGGCATACAGATCACAGTCGATGGTGGTGTTGTTGTAGCTGCGGAACTGCGGCACGTGGCCCAGTGTGCCCGGGAAGTTGGCATCGTCACCCACCTGAGTGTGGGCCAGTTGCAGCGTCACGCCGCCCACTTTGGCTTTACCCTGTACGCCCCACACATTGGTGCCTTCGGTGTTGGAGTCTTCATCGAAATCAGAGGTCAGGTATTTCGCCGATACGGTGTAATCACCCAGGTTGTAATCGAAACCGGCAAAGGTAGTGACGTAAGGACCTTTGCTGCCAACGGCAACCGGGCCGTCGCCGATGGTTTCGTCGTTGTCGTTGGACAGCCACTGCAGTTCAACGGTCAGGCCATCCACGGATTTGTTGGTCAGGTACAGCGACATCACCGGATTATCGTAGTGTTTGTCGTTGCTGGTGGCGGCGTCTGCCGAGGCGCCGAAACGGGTATTCCAGCTGTTAACGGCAATCGCGCTGATGCTGGTGCCCGGCAGATCCTGGTTATTAATCACCACGGCGTCGAACGAATCCTGCATTGGCCAGGCACCGCTGTTCATCAGCAGTGGGCTTACAATTTTCTGACGGCCGAGGCGGATATTGGTTTTGGTCGACGCCGGGTCAAAGGCGTAATTCATATAACCCTGCACCATGTCGGTCGCATGGATGGTGTTACGGGTATCGTCTTCACCGTCACCACCGCCGAACGCACGGCCGGTATCTTTGTCCTGCAGACCCCAGTCCCAGCTGGTCTGGAAACCAACACCAAAGCTCAGACCTTTATAGGCCGCGGTGGCGTAATCAATGCGCAGTGCTGTGTTGCCTGTGCTGTTGTTGTTCACGGCGCCGGCTTCGGCCCAGGCGTCGGTGTGTGAACTCTGGGTAATGGCGTTGCGCAGTTCGCCGGAAATTTTGCCGCCCTGCAGGGCTTCGCGGAAGGAATCCGCCTGAGCGTTGACGGCCATAACGGCAGCAGACAGCGCAATTAAGGCGTGTGGCATTATTTTCATTGTTCTCTCCTGTTGGATCAGTCTTCCGCCGGTTAAAGCGGCATTAAGTACATCTTATTTTTGTATTACCTGAGACAACCTGTGGTGCATAAAACGGCACGGACGGAATGAAGGTGAATGCGTTATTCACGCGATATCCGGCCCGTGCGGTTTATGCAACCGTCATCCAATCTGACCATTTCACCTTACCTGCCGCTGTTCGCTTTGTGATATCCAATTCCTGCTTTCACTATTGGTTTTTAAGCAGGCGGTTTATCAGAATTGAATAGCGGTTAAGGTGTTTTAAAAACAATTATGAAAGCGGGTTAATACTCGCTAATACCATTAAAGCCAGAGCGATAAATACATTGGCGAATGCAATGGCAATGTAAAACCGGCATGGCGCTTCATTGCGGATATTCAGTTAATCGCCAAAAACAATGCCATCCATCAGCTTGCGCGCGGTGCGCAGAATCGATGCACTGGCCACGGAGCCATCGTCGTTCATGCTCAGCACCACCGTCATTTCACCGGTCGGGTGTTCGACGCTGAGCCTGAGTTCTTTACCCTCGCTGAGTACCGCCATCTGCTGCGCCGGTGAGCCCGGCAACAGGCAGGCGCTGGCCACGCTGACCGCACCCAATACCCCGATTGAGGCGTGACAGCGGTGTGGAATAAAGGTGCGGGTAGCGATGGCGCCGCCGTTCATGGCCGGACTGATCAGGGTCATTTTCGGCACCGATTTATAGGTGACGTCGCCCAGATTCATCAGCGGACCAGCCTTTAAACGAATGGCTTCCAGACGGGCTTTTAATTTCTCGTCGCTGTCCAGTTGTTCACGGCTTTCCTGTCCGCTGACTCCCAGATCCTGAGCGCGCACAATCACCACCGGCATGCCGTTGTCGATGCAGGTGACTTCGGTGCCTTCGATGATGTCGGTGCTGTTGCCGGTGGGCAGCAGGCTGCCGCAACTGGAGCCTGCGGTATCGGTAAAATTGATCAGCACCGGGCTTGCACTGCCGGGTACGCCGTCAATTTTTGCATCGCCCGCGTACTGCACAACGCCGTTGGGCGTGTGCACACGGGAAATGGCGATCTGACCGGTATTTTCGGTGTAAATGCGTACTTCAGTGGTTTCCTTTTGGGCAGCCACTAAACCGCGCTCAATGGCAAAAGGCGCGACTCCGGCAAGGATATTGCCGCAGGTTTGTGCATCGGTCACGATCGCCTGATCGACAAATACCTGCAAAAACAGATAGTCGACGTCGATGCCATTTCGTCCGGATTTTTTCACAATCGCGACTTTGGAGGTCAGCGGGTCAGCGCCGCCCATGCCGTCGATTTGTCGTGGGTCCGGTGACCCCATCATGCGCAACAGAAAACGGTCGCGCGCCTGAATATCGCCGGGCAGATCCTGCGCCAGAAAATAAGCGCCTTTCGATGTGCCCCCGCGCATCCACATGCAGGGTGCAGCATCAGACATATCGGAGCCCTTTTTCTTCCAGACGTGGACGCATGTTGTAAATATCCAGCCCCAGTTCACCATTGGCCAGACGCACGCGTTTTTCTTCTTCGCGGGCCTCGCGGGCCAGCGCTTCATTCAATACTGCTTCGGCTTCTTCGCGGCGAACCACCACCACGCCATCGTCGTCGGCAATAATGATGTCGCCCGGATTCACCAGTGCATCGGCACACACCAGCGGAATATTCACCGAGCCCAGGGTTTCCTTAATGGTGCCCTGGGCGAACACGTGTTTTGACCACACCGGGAAATTCATCTGGCGCAGAATGCGCGTATCACGTACGCCGCCATCAATGATCAGGCCGACCACGCCGCGCGCCTGCGCCGAGGTGGCCAGCAGGTCGCCAAAAAAGCCGTGATTCGACGGCGAGGTGGGGGCGAACACCAGAATGTCGCCGGCCTGACACTGTTCAATGGCCACGTGCATCATCCAGTTATCACCGGCGGCACCGGAAATGGTGATGGCGGAACCGGCAACGCTGACGTCCTGCTGAATCGGTTTCAGGTGCTCGGCCAGCAGGCCGCGGCGTCCCTGCGCTTCGTGAATGGTGGCCACACCGAGTTTGGCCAGCCCGTCAATGATGTGCTGTGCGGCACGTTCAATGTGTTGCACCACGACATTCTGTTGCATACAGAGCTCCTTATTCCCCGGCCAGTTTCAGACGACTGAACACGCGACGGGCATTGCCCTCGAAAATCATGTGTTTCTCGGCGGCTGACAGGCGGGTGTTGTTGTCGATATAGCGTTTGGTATCGTCGAACGGGAAACCGGTTTCCGGATCAATGCCGCGTACGGCGCCGATCATTTCTGAGGCAAACAGAATGTTTTTGACCGGAATAATATCCAGCAGCAGGTCGATGCCTTTCTGGTGGTACACGCAGGTATCAAAATAAATATTGTTCAGCGCCGAAATTTCCAGCGGCTCGTAGCCCTGATCCTGCATCAGACCGCGGAAGCGTCCCCAGTGGTACGGCACGGCACCGCCGCCGTGGGGAATAATCATTTTCAGGGTCGGAAAATCTTTGAATACGTTGGACATCACCAGCTGCTGGAACCCTGTGGTATCCGCACCCAGATAATGAGAGCCGGTGGTGTGGAAGCAGTCGTTGCACGACGCGCTGACGTGCACCATTGCCGGAATATCGTACTCGCACATTTTTTCGTAAATCGGATAAAACGCCCGGTCGGCCAGTGACGAACCGTTCCAGTGACCGCCGCTCGGGTCGGGGTTCAGGTTAATGCCGATAAAGCCCATTTCTTCCACGCAGCGCACGATTTCCGGTACCGAGCGGGCCGGGTCAACGCCCGGTGATTGCGGCAGCTGAGCGACCGGGGCGAAATTCTGCGGATACAGATCGCACACGCGACGGATCAGGTCGTTCTGATGTTCGGTCCAGTACTGGCTGGTGTATTCGTTACCGATGTGATGACCCATCCAGCTGGCGCGGGGCGAGAAGATCGTCAGGTCGGTGCCACGTTCTTTCTGCAGGCGCAGCTGATTCTTTTCGATGCTGTCGCGGATCTCATCATCACTGATCACCAGGCTGCCTTTCTGTCCGCGGAAGGACGGATCGCGGGTGACTTCAGCGATCTGCTGATCGCGGTATTCGCCAACTGCCCTGGGTGTTGTTGTGTAATGTCCGTGGCAATCAATGATCATATTTTTTCTCACTTGCAGGTGGATAAGCAGCGGCTGCCGTCATGGGTTACGGCGCCGGAAAAACCGCTTTCTGATGGCATCAGTATTCAGTTGCACCTGCCAGCTGACTATTTCATTTTCCATGTTCAGGTATTGGTTTTTGAGATAGTATCGTCCGCAAGATGCTCATCCCTGAGGTGTCAAATGTCCGATAAAACAATAAATATCAGGCACTTAAGAGCGTTCCTTGAAGTTGCGCGCTGCAAAAGTATCAGTAAAGCAACTGAAAAGGTTTACCTCTCACAGCCGGCCATTACCCAGGCCATTGCCAAGCTCGAAATGCTGCTCGATGCCACCCTGTTTGAACGCAAAAGTGATGGCATGTACCTCACCGATACCGGTGCGGTTTTTGTCAGCCGGGTGGAGCGTGCCTTCGAATTAATTCACGACGGTCTGCGCGATGCGCTGCGCTTTGGCGGCAGTAAACAGGGTGTAAAAAGCCTGCAATTACTCAATCTGGTGACCACCACCCAGCTGCGCGCCATGGTGGCCATGGCCTCGGCCCGAAGCTTCAGCGAAGCCGGGCGTAATCTGGGTGTGTCGCAGTCATCGCTGCACCGTTCGACGCGCGAACTGGAATCCTTGCTGGGCATCGAGCTGCTGGAAAAAACCAGCACCGGGATTAATCCGGGCAAGGCCGCACTGGCGCTGGCGCGGGCGACGCGGCTGGCGTTCTCGGAAATTGATCAGGGGCGCGATGAAATTCACTCGCTGCACCATCAGGAATCGGGGCATATGCGCATCGGCAGTATGCCGCTGGCGCGGACGTCGGTGCTGCCCAAAAGCATTATTGAATTTTCGCAACAGTATCCGGATTTCCGCATCTCGGTGATCGACGGCCCGTATTCCGATCTGCTGTATCACCTGCGTCACGCCAACATCGACTTTCTGATCGGCGCGCTGCGTTTTCCGGCACCGGGCGACGACGTGGTGCAGGAAGAATTCTTCTCGTCCGAGGTGGTGATTGTCGCCCGGCCGGACCATCCGTACATGAAGCAGACCATCGACATGGCGCTGCTGGAGCGGTCGTCCTGGGTGGTGCCGCACAGCGGCACACCGACGCGCACCATCTTCGAAAACTTCTTCACCGAAGCGGGCTTCCCGGTACCGGAACGCCTGGTCGAAAGCGGCTCGCAGATTCTGATCCGCAGCCTGCTGGAAGGCAGCGACCGCCTGACTGTGGTGTCGGCGCATCAGGTGCAGCGCGAGCTGGCCGACGGCACGCTGCGCATTCTGCCGTTTCCGATCCGCCACGCGTACCGGCCCATCGGCATCAGTCTGCGCAAGGGCTGGCGCCCGACCCGCACGCAGCAGGCGTTTATCGATATTCTGCGCCGCCACGCCAACGCCATTGAGAGTTACCGCCAGGCGCTGTCACAGGACGCCTGACAGGAATGAATAGCCGTAAACCAATAATGGTAAAGACTGCATAAACTGACATTTGAATCGCTGACGGTGTGCTAAAAATGTCAGAAAATTCAGGTAAGTGCTGGTCTTCTCTGCGCAGAATCTGCGGAAAGACCTGCCATGCTCATGGGGTTCGGCTTTCGTCGAATACGCCCTCTGAAATACCGGAAACAGGCTGCTGACACATGGGTGCTATATCAAAATTGAATGCCCGTTCGGACGATCGAATTGTTCAGTCAAAACCCCGGGTGATAGCTTCAGCCTGACCATTGAGAAACCCGTCAGGCCCCGGCCTGACATCAGCCGGTCGTGTTCAGGACTGAGGTTTCATTCCGGGCTCAGGCCTCAAACGTTTGAGAAGATAAATATAAAAATTCTCGAGGAGTGCAGAATGAAGAAATCGCTCGTTAAATCCGGCATCACTCTGCTGGCAGCGTCAACCCTGTGTATGGCGGCCAACGCGGCTGAATACACGCTGCGTTTTGCCCACCACTTTCCGGCGGTATCGTCTCCGCACAAACAGGTGTTCGAAGCCTGGGCGAAAGAAGTGGAAGCGGCGTCCAACGGTGAAATCAAAGTGGAGCTGTATCCGTCGTCCACACTGGCCAAACCACCGGCACAGTACGACGCTGTGGTGAATGGCATCGCCGACATTACCGCCACCATTCAGGGCTACACCGCCAACCGCTTTCCGCTGACTCAGGTGGTTGAATTACCGGGTGTGGCGAAAAACGCGACCAACGGTTCCTGTATTGTTGAGCATCTGTATGACGAGGGCCTGATTGCCTCGGAATACAAAGACACCCGTCCGCTGTTCCTGTTCACCCATGGTCTGGGTCATATCCACACCACCGACAAAGAAATTCACAAACCGGAAGATCTCGCCGGTCTGCGCATCCGTCGTCCGTCGGCGGTAGTGGCCAGCCTGCTCGAAGGTCTGGGCGCACAGCCGGTCGGCATGCCGGCACCGGAATCGTATCAGGCCGTTCAGAGCGGTGTGATCGATGGCGTGAGCCTGCCGTGGGAAGGTGCGCTGGTGTTCCGTCTGAACGAACTGACGCAGAAGCACACCGAAGTCGGTGGTCTGTACACCCTGTCGTTCGTGGTCACCATGAACAAGCGCAGCTACAACAAACTGCCCGATCATCTGAAGAAAGTGATCGACGAGCATTCTGGTCTGGCATGGTCTGAAAAATCCGGCGCGGTATTCGACGAGCTGGATAAAAAAGGCCGTGCACAGGCGGTTGAAAAAGGTCAGAGCATTTACGTGGTCGACGGTGGCATTAACAACCCGGACTGGAAACCGGTTCTGGATAAAGTGACCGAAGACTATCTTGCCGCACTGGAAGCGAAAAAGCTGCCAGCCCGCAAAGTGTATGCCCGCGCCAAAGAACTCGCCGAGTCCTGTGCTCAATAATCTGCAAACGTTGTAAAACGGTGGTTAATCAGCCCCAGCTCTGGGGCTGATTTGTAATTACCCGGGGAAAGACATGTTAAATCGAATCAGCCACTGGCTATATCCGCTGACCAGAAGTATGCATTTTATTGCCGGCATTATTCTGGTTTCTATGATGTTCGTAACGCTGGCGGATATTGCCACCCGCAGCCTGTTTGAAATGACGTCAGGAAGCATCGACCTCACCTTTATTGGCGGTGTCGAATTGATTAAGTACGGATTGCTGATCACGGTATTTTTCTGTCTGCCTCATTCGGTAGAACGCTCGCAGGTGATGGTGGACCTGTTCACCAACCAGTTGAGCGAACGTAAGAAGGCCGCCTTGCACGGCTTCTTTATCACAGGGTACGTCTTCCTCGGGCTGGCCATGAGCTACCAGTTTTATCTGTCGGCCGAAGACGCACTGATGACCCACGAAACCACGCAGGACCTGCAGATTTCAGTGGCGTATTTTTACTGGATTATTTCTGCGGCAAGTGCCGTGTTGGCGGTGGCGGCTCTGGTGAGTTCACTGCGCCTGATGTTTGGCCAAGTGGAGGTGAAATCGTGAGTGCATCCGTGATCGGCGCAATCTGCATTATCGTTATGCTGGTAATGGTGGGCTTCAGTATGCCCATTGCACTGGCCATGGCGCTGGCGGGCTTTATTGGCTTTGCCGCCATCGTTGCCTTTGACCCGGCAATGAATATTCTCGGCAGCGGTCCGTTCGAAATGATGTCGAACTACAGCTTCAGCCCGATTCCTATGTTTATTCTGATGGGGGTATTTGCCTCCAAGTCACGCATGTCGAAAGAACTGTTCGACGGCGCCCGCGTGCTGTTCGGCAGCTGGCGTGGTGGTATGGCCCTGGCCGGTGTCACCTCGTGCGGTATTTTCTCGGCCATTTCCGGTTCCTCAATGGCCACCGCCGCCAGCATGGCGCGTGTGGCGTTGCCGGAAATGGAAAAGAACGGCTACTCCAAACCCTTTGCTGCCGGCACCCTGGCCGCCGGTGGTACGCTGGGTATTATGATTCCGCCGTCGGTGGCGCTGCTGCTGTACGCCCTGATCACCGAGCAGTCGGTCGGCGATATGTTCATTGCCGGCGTGATTCCGGGCCTGCTTGGTCTGGCCCTGTACTGTGTGACCATCGCCATTGTCGTGACCCTGCGCCCGGACGTGGCACAACCGGGACAGAAAACCACGATTCTGGAAAAGCTGAAGGGCCTGAAAGGCGTGATGCCCTTCACCCTGATTTTTGCCCTGATTATCGGCGGTATTTACGCGGGCTTTTTTACCCCGACCGAAGCGGCCTCTGTGGGGGCTGCCGGTACCCTTATTATCGCCATTGTGCGCGGCATGAATTTCGGCGAATTCCGCGAAGCCATTCAGGAAAGCCTGTTTATGTCGGCCATGATCTTCTTCATGCTGATCGGCGCCGAGATTTTCGGCTACTTCCTGTCGGTATCGCGCATTTCCTTCACGCTGGTTGAGTTTGTCGACAGCCTGCAACTGTCACCCTATATGGTGCTGTTTGCGGTGCTGATTCTGTTCATGATCTTAGGCTGCGTGATGGACAGTATGGCCATGTTGCTGCTCACCGTACCTGTGGTGTACCCGCTGATCGAAGCCGCCGGTTTTAACCCGATCTGGTTTGGTATTGTCGCGGTTATTACCGTAGAACTCGGCCTGATTACACCGCCGGTGGGGATGAACGTATTCGTGATTAAATCGGTGGAGCCCGACCTGTCGCTGACGGATATTTTTAAAGGCGTATTCCCGTTTGTGTTGTCGGATATCGTGCGGCTGGCGTTGATAATTACCTTCCCGGCGCTGGCGATAGGGTTGCTGTGAGGGGGCGTCGGAAGCTAGAAGCTAGAAGTCGGAAGCGTTCGCCGCTCACGTACTGTGAATCCTCGTTCCCACGTTCTGCGTGGGAATGTTCCTGGCCTGTACCACGAAGCATTGATGTACTCGTTTCTCCCGCACCGTCCGTGGAGCTGGGGCTTCCTTCCCCGTTGTTTTTAGGGCCTTCGGCCCGGATTTTCTAAAGGGGAAGTATCCCCTTTGCATCCCCTCTTGCGGCCATCCGTCTTAATCCGCTTCATTCGTTGCCAGTTTCAGGCACGCGTAGAGGCGGGTCCCTCCGCCCCGACGCTTCTCGGAGAGATTCCGGGCGTCCTGCCCTTAACCCTTCGGGCCAGTCTGCGGCTGTTCAAATTTGATCCCATCAAATTTGTCCATACCCTCAATCCTGACTGGCTGCCTCACTCCACGGCGACTGATGAAGCCGCGATAAACCGCCCGGGGACGCGAAGGCTGAGTAGCTTCAAACTTCGGGCATCATAAACCATTGACTAAAAACTCAATGGCAGACAGTATTGAGCCATGTACAACCAAAGCGCGCTCGCTTTACACCACGTACAAGGCTCGTAATCCAGGGACCGGATCAAAGGCTGAGCAATATCAGCGTCTTACCCATATTCTCCCTGAATCAATGCGCCAGATCGCGGCGACAAAACGCGCATGCGCGTTTATCGGTAAATGCTTTGTACAAGAAGATGGAGAAAGGTCCGTTAAAACGGCTGGTTAGTGCATCAAGTGGATGATCCATGTTGACGGTGAATCGAGCAGGCGCATGAATAAAACTGTTATACGTGCTCGCGGGGGGTATGAGTATTAACAAAGTATTAAACATAATGATTTTGATCATTGTTCTTGCAGCTTCAGGCTGTGGTGATTCTAAGAAAAAAAATGACTCTAATAATTCAATCCAGTGGGATGGTAGCGAATCTAGCTGGGACAATTCAACTTGGGAATAATTATGCTTAAAAAAACTATTAAAATTACATTTTTTTTGTATTCGGCTCTAAGTTGCTTTTCGGTCAGTGCAGATGATCTTTCAGTGCCACATACATTCTCGCCAGGGACGACTATTAAATCTAGCGAAATGAATGAGAACTTTTCGACCATCACAAGCAGCCTAAACCAACAAAGCCAAGTGGCTACATCAATCAATACTGGGATAAGTGATCTTAAACAAAGTACAGACTCGAATGGTTTAACTCTTGATGACATAAATACAATTCTAAATTCAGTCGATGAATTGCTTACTTCTATAGATACAAAACTAACAACAACATCACCGGCAACTATTACAGATCAATTAGTTTGTGTTGTATGGCATTACTGGCCAACCGATGGAAGCTCGTATGGTTGTGTTCAAACATCAAACCCTAGTAATGTACGATACCTAACTTTTTCACAGGTGAGTCAGGAAGGCTGGAGAGTAAGTGCGATTGGGGGGGGGTGGTGGCAGTGGTGAACGAATCACCTATGTCTTTTCAAAATAATCGTATAGCAAGCAGCAGCATCGGACTGTCAAGCCTGTCACTAAAATTTCTTCGAAATTACGTGCCAGATTTGCCAGCCAGCTGTGCTGGGCGGTATAAGGCTCCGGAATGAAATTATTATATACTTCCTTGGTAGTCCTTTTATTTTCCTGTAGTATTTACGAATCAAGAATGCTACAGCTTGAACTTTGAGTCGGGATGGGAACCAAAAATAACACCTGATCAATTGAAGCGATTTGTCACTTGGAATGGGTGGTTGACGAGCTAATTAAAAATCCTTGCAAGGTTAGGTGGTATGTCAGGTGCATTCATTGCAAATAAATGTTGTATTTAATGACCAAGCTTACAATCAAACTATTGATCCGGACACGGGTAATATTTTTATGGTTATAACGATTTGCGGGAGACCATGAAGTTACATTGGAAAACTGAATTAGGATTTATAGCAAGGCGATTCAAATCGCGCACTACGTTCGCTGGACCGTTTGTAAGTCGTTGAATACGACGTTAATTGCTTTAGCGAAAATCACCCAGAAAATACTCGCTATCGGGATGACAAGCTACCCTCGCGTGCCTGCAACTGACAGCGAATGAAGCGGATTAAGACGGATGGTCGCAGAGGGGATTGAAAGGGGCGGTCCGACGGTCGGGACATCCCCTTTGAGAAAACTCGGGGCCGAAGGCCAAAAATAGGTTGCGGTAAAATCAGTCAGCATTCCCACGCGGAGCGAGGACGATAAAGGGCCGTAATTACCTTTTAAGGCGCTGGGCAGTGCCCACCCTACGGACTGCTCAGCACGAACGGCTAATATCGGCTTCCGGCTTCCGGCTTCCGGCTTCAAGCGTCCGGCCACCCCCTCACCCCGGCATCCCTTCACAAATCCCACTCAAAAACCCCAGAAACGCCTTGATCTTGGCCGAGGTCACACGACTGCCGGGATACACAGCCGACAGGCGCGCCGCCGAGGCTTCAAAGCCTATGTGTTCAAACACAGGCACCAGCTCACCGCGTTCAATTTGCGGGCGGCAGTATTGGCTGGCGAGCAGCGAAACGCCCCAGCCGCCGAGCACGGCTTCGCGCACCGAGATGGGGTCGTTGATGTGTACAACACCGTCGGTTAAATCGAGCTGGGCGTGCTGGCCGTTCACACTCACCGGAAAGCGGGCGCTGGCGTAACGCTGTTCGCACAGGCGGATATGGCTGCGCAGATGATCAAGCGTGTTGCCTAACTCGTGCTGCGCCACGTACTGGGGGCTGCTGACCCACACCAGCCGGCCTTCGTGCAGCGGGCGCATGATCAGGTCGGAATCGTTCTGCGCGCCAACCACCACGGCGAGGTCGATGTGGTTGCGGATAATGTCCACCGGGTGGCTGGTGATGATGATCTCAAGCTCTACTTTTGGGAAACGCTGGCAGAACTCGGGCAGGCGCCTGGCAACGTAGTCGCGGCTGAAGGCAATGGGCAGGGCGACGCGCAGCTTACCCTTGGGTTCGGCACCCAGATCTTCCATCACATGATCGGCTTCGCGCACCTGTTCCATGATGCGCAGGCATTGCTGGTAGAAGGCATCGCCTTCAGGCGTGATGCGCAGGCTACGGGAGTTGCGTTCGATCAGGCGCAGGTTAAGGCTCTTCTCCAGACGCGTCAGGGCTTTGCTCAGGGTCGACTTGGCAATGCCCAGATTGTCAGCCGCGGCAGTCAGGCCCTTGTGGCGTACGATGGCAATAAACAGCGGTGCGTCGTCTATGCTCCACTTCATACAGCGTTCTCTTTTGGAAACGATGCGTTTGAGTATATCCGGTTGTTCCGGGCCCGGCACCGGGTAATATCGGCTCTGTGCACAGCGGTCATTTCCACTTTTACAAAAGAATAAATACGAGGTTTTTTATGGCAAAAATTATCGGCGGCATCGGTGCCTCCCATTCGCCAACCATCGCCTTTGCGAAAGACGCCAACAAAGCCGCCGACCCGGCGTGGGCGCCTATCTTTGAAGGCTTCAGTGCTGTGCAACGCTGGGTGGCGGAAAAAGATATTGATGTGCTGTTTATGATTTTTAACGACCACATCACCTCGTTCTTTTTTGATCATTACTCGGCGTTTGCGCTGGGCGTCGACGACGAGTATGTCACGGCGGACGAAGGCGGCGGTGCGCGTAAATACCCACCGGCCAAAGGCCATGCTGCGCTGGCGCGTCATATTGGGCAGGCGCTGGTTGCCGACGAATTTGATATGTCGTTCTTCCAAAAAAGGCCCCTCGACCACGGCATGTTTTCGCCGCTGTCGATGATCGCGTCCGGTAACGACGGCTGGACCGGCACTGTGGTGCCGTTGCAGGTGGGCGTGCTGCAATTGCCGATTCCAAGTGCCAAGCGTTGCTACAAGCTGGGTAAGAGCCTGCGCAAAGCCGTTGAGAGTTACCCGGAAGACCTGCGCGTGGCGATTGTGGCCACCGGCGGTTTATCGCATCAGGTGCACGGTGAGCGTTGCGGGTTTAATAACGAAGCTTGGGACAACGAATTCCTCGAATTGCTGGAACACAACCCGGAAGCCTTAACTCAGGTGCGTCTGGCCGAATACGCCGAGCGCGGCGGTATGGAAGGCGCCGAAGTCATTATGTGGCTGATTATGCGCGGCGCGCTGTCGGATAACGTGAACAAGGTGCACCAGACCACGTATCTGCCGTCCATGACCAATATCTGCACGGTTATTTATGAAGATCTGGGTGAAACACCGTCGGCCAAAGCCCTCGACGATTACCGGGCGCACATCGGTTACGAACTGGCCGGTGCCGAGAAACTGGAAGGCACGCACCCGTTCACGCTGGAGCGCAGTCTGACCGCTTACCGGATTAATGCTTTCCTGCACCGTCTGATTGTGCCGGAACACAGAGCGCGCTTTGTCTCCGATCTGGAAAACCTGATGAGCGAATACCAGCTCAGCGACGAAGAGAAAGAGCTGATCCGCAACCGCAACTGGATCGGGCTGATTCACTACGGCGCCATCTTCTTTGTGCTGGAGAAAATGGCCGCTGTGCTTGGGGTTTCCAATCCGCAGGTGTACGCTGCTTTCCGTGGTCAGACACTGGAAGAGTTCCAGAAAACCCGTAACGTATCGATTCAGTATTCGGTAGCGGGTGATGTGAAGAAATAAGCCAGACGCGTATGTCAGGCATAAAAAAAGCCGGCAATAATGCCGGCTTTTTTACGGGCGCCGATTAATCTTTGAATTTATCGAACGCTTCGTTTTCGTGCTTGGCGATGCCGGCGATCAGGCCCACCACAATGGCAGCGCAACCAAAGGCAAACAGACCCAGTGCGAACGGGCTGTCAGCGAAGGTGAAGTAAGCGCTGACGTTTTCCCAGGTAGTAATGGATGTACCCATAACTCGTCTCCTTAATTAAATGCCTTGCGGCTCGGCGTTGGCCAGTTTGTTCGGTACTTCGGCCGCTTTCATGGCCGGTACGTTGGCTTCCGGGTATGGCTTGGCCAGAATTTCAACTTCGTCCATGCCCAGATCTTCGGCGCCTTCCGGTACGCGCAGTGCGTTCAGGGATTTCAGTACCAGAGAAATTACATAGCCTGGCAGGAAGCCGGTAACGGCCATCACGATGGCGCCGATCAGCTGACCCATGAAGGTAATTTCAGGTACGCCTTCGCCCACGTTCGGGGTGCCGGCGCAGAATACGCCCACCAGAACCACAGCCACGAAACCGGTGAAGCCGTGTACGGCAACAGCGCCGACGGCGTCGTCGATGCCACGGTCTTCAATGAATTTCGCCACTTTAACCGCTGCAATACCCATGCACACCGCGATGATGAAGGCCAGCGCCGGGTCGTACATGTCCAGTGCAGCAGCAACAGAAATGATACCCACCAGACCACCGGACATGGTCCAGAACGGGTCGCGGGAGGCGATGTAACAACCAATCACACCACCGGCAAAGCCCATCAGGGTATTGAAGGTAAAGGCCGACAGGTTGGTTGGGTTGTTGTAAATGGTGGTCCAGCCGGTTTCGCCGCCGTTGAAAATAATGCAGCCGCCGAGGAATCCGAAGAAACCGAAGATAATCATCATCAGACCGATCAGGGTCATCGGCAGGCTGTGCGGAGAAATGGTCTGCGCAATACCGTCGATGAATTTACCCTTACGTGGCCCCAGATTAATCAGCACGCCGAGGGTGAAGAAACCGGCCACCGCATGCACCACACCCGAGGCGCCCACGTCGTGGTAACCAAGGTCGGTCAGCAGCCAGCCGTCCGGGTGCCAGCCCCACGCGCCGGCCAGAATCCAGACCACAGAGCCTAAGAAGACGGTCAGAATCAGGAAGGCGGATACGCGGATACGCTCAATCACAGCGCCCGACAGAATAGAGCCTGTGGTGGCGCCGAACATGGCGAAAGCACCCCAGAACACACCGGTGCCCATGTCTTTTACATCCGGCCCCATGCTGGCCGCCCACGGCAGGGCGCCGGCAGCATCAGAAGGAATCAGACCGCCCGGGAAGGCGTTGTAAATCCACCATCCGAACAGGTAGAAGGTCGGCAGAATAACAGCCAGTGCCAGAATGTTTTTAATACCGGCTGCCAGCGCGTTTTTACTGCGCGAAGCACCCATTTCATAGGCCAGGAAGCCGGCGTGAATCATGATCATAATGGCGGTACACCACCAGTAGAACACTTCGATGTTCATTGCCTGGTGCATTTCGAATACCGCTTTTTGCGCATCGAATGCCGCCTGCAACGATTCTAAAGTAGGAGTTTGCTCCATAATTTAGCCCTCTGTTTTCAGTTGAAGTTGAAATTAAAATTTCCATTCCGCCCGCCATCATGTGCCGGTTTTAACGCCGGCGGTTGTGGCGGTTATTGTTGTAATAAAAAGCTCGTCGAAGACTCTGAACCTTCAATCAGTGCATCATCCGAACGGTCCTTGAGGATGACGCCCGAGCCCTGCAGCCGTTGCGCTTCTGTCAGCAGATACAGCAATTTCCGTGCGGCTTCGTCGTACATCAGGCCGGCTTTGCGCACATTGGAAATACAGTTGCGTTTATCGTCTGTCAGGCCGCGTTGCGGCGCCCAGGTCAGGTACAGACCCATGCTGTCCGGTGAGCTTAATCCCGGACGTTCGCCGATCATGACCAGCACGGCGCGAGCATTCAGCAGTTCTCCCACGTCATCGCCCACGGCCACCCGGCCCTGTTGCACCAGCGCCAGTGGGGCCAGTGTTAACGTGCTCTTTTTTTCGGCAAATTCCGTCAGCAGTGCACGCAGAAATGGCACGGCGTTTTCGCTGATGGCGCGGGCAGAGAGGCCATCGGCAATGACGATGGCGAGATCAGATACGGCTTGTGGTTTATGACCACTCTGCAGCAGCAGGCTGCGGTCTTGTTCGCTTAAGCGCCGGCCTAAATCCGGGCGCTGTAAATAGGTGCGGCGCTCGCCGGCTTCGCTGCACAACAAAAAAGGTTCGGCGCGGTTTAACTGGCCGAATTCCTGCGCCAGTTGCTGAATCTGTTCGGCCAGTGTTGTGGCATCCAGCGGTGTGTGCACCGCATCGCGCGCTTGCGCATGGGCCAGCTGAAATTGCAGCAGTTCGTCGGTGGGAATGCTGACACCGCTGCGCCCGAGGCCGATGCGGGCATCGGTAAACATGCGCAGGCGGCGCCATGGGTTATCGGTAACGCCGTTCCAGTCGTCCGTGACCGGGGAATTATCGCGCTCAGCCATGCTTCACCCCCGTGTCGGAATTGGCCGGCAATGCTTTCAGCGAGGCAGAAAAGGCCGGCGGTAATTGTTGATTCAGTGTCATGCTGGCGGCTTCGGTCATGATCTGCATGCGCTCCAGCCAGTGTTCAAATTCCGGTGACGCGCCAAGGCCGAGCACGCGGCGGGCGTATAACGCGTCGTGAAAAGACGTGGTCTGGTAATTCAGCATAATGTCGTCGGAACCGGGAATGCCCATCACAAACGAACAGCCCGCCGCGCCGAGTAACGTCAGCAGGTTGTCCATGTCGTTCTGGTCGGCTTCGGCGTGGTTGGTGTAGCACACGTCGCAGCCCATCGGCAGGCCGAGCAATTTGCCGCAGAAATGATCCTCAAGGCCGGCGCGGATAATTTCTTTGCCGTCGAATAAATATTCAGGGCCGATAAACCCCACCACTGTGTTGACCAGCAGCGGATTAAATTCGCGGGCTACGGCGTAGGCACGGGCTTCGCACGTTTGCTGATCGAGTCCGTGATGGGCATTGGCCGACAGCGCGCTGCCCTGACCGGTTTCAAAATACATGACGTTATTGCCGACCGTGCCACGCTTTAATTGCAGGGCGGCGTCCTGTGCTTCGGCCAGCGTATTTAAATTAAAACCAAAACTGCTGTTGGTGGCTTCCGTGCCACCAATCGACTGAAAGACCAGATCCACCGGTGCACCTTGCGCAATACATTCCAGCGTGTTGGTCACATGCGTGAGCACGCACGACTGCGTCGGAATATCGTATTTGCGGATTACCTCATCCATCAGGCGCATAAGTCGGGTGGCCTGGGCGACATTGTCGGTTGCGGGATTAATACCGATCACAGCGTCGCCACAGCCATACAGCAAACCGTCGAGAATACTGGCCGCAATGCCGTTCATATCATCGGTCGGATGATTCGGTTGCAGCCGGGTTGAGAGGCGTTTTGGCAAACCAATGGTGTTGCGGAAGCGGGTGGTTACCCGGCATTTCTGCGCCACCAGAATTAAATCCTGATTGCGCATAATTTTGCTTACCGCCGCGGCCATTTCCGGCGTAATACCAGCGCGCACCTGCGCCAGTTTTTCCGGCGTGGTGGTGTCGGACAACAGCCAGTTGCGGAAATCGCCGACAGTTAAGTGCGCAATGGGGGCGAAGGCGGTGGCGTCGTGGCGGTCGATGATCAGACGCGTTACTTCGTCCTGTTCGTAGGGCACCAGCGCTTCGTTCAGAAATTGTTTCAGCGGCACATCGGCCAGCGCCATCTGGGCAATGACGCGCTCTTCGGCCGAGCGCGCAATTACACCGGCCAGACGGTCGCCGGAACGTGCCGGCGTGGCGCGGGCCATGAGTTCAGCAAGGCTGCTGAACTGCCATACCTGAGTGCCTTGTGTGTAACGGTAACTCTTGCTCATCGTCCATCCGGTCGGGGCAGCGGAACACTTATTGCTCACCCCGGTTATCTGTTGGTTACCGGGTACTGAGCCAGAAGTGTTCCGGGCCACTATCGAATATTGGCAAATGTGCAAAACCCCTATGTTGGCGCGCTCCGCAATTTTTTATGCTGAACGCGAAACCGGTTTTTCCACAGGTGAATGATCCATTATGCAGCCACACAACCGAACGCAGGCACCGAACTGGTGCGTTTCCGAGGCGACCGACGCCGACGAGCACGCGCACAACCTGCGCGACTGGCAGCAGAAATACGATCAGATCAGTGCCGGTCATTTTTACGGACGCATCGACGAGATTGCGTTTCCGCGTTTGCAGATGTTCCGTGAGCACACCTCTCAGGCGCTGCATCAGCAATGCAACGTCTGGCCGGATTCGGTATGGCTGGGCTTTGCGGTGGGTAACGACGAGTGCCGCATTAACGGTGAACGGGTGACGGCCAGCGAGCTGATGTGCCGTCCGGGCAATTGCCATTTTGAACTGGTCACGCCCGAAGCCTTCGATATTTACGGCATCGTCGTCAGTCAGGAAGCGCTGCTGACCACCGCCGACATTCAGGGCATCGACGTCGATGCGCGTTTGCTGTCGGCGCCGCGCCGCCAGTGGGACAGTCAGAAGCTGAATGCCCTGCGCTATATTCTGCAGCGCATGCTGGCGCCCATGCACACCGGGGTAGCCGGTTCGCTGCAACAGGATTTTCTGCTTACCACCGTGCTCGACGTACTGCAGCAAAATGCACCGGACGATCATGCGCCGTCGGCGGCCCGTCGCCGTGCCGTGGTCGAGCGCGTGCGCGATTATCTGGCCGCGCACCCGCACGAAGCGGTGACCATTACCGATTTATGCGAGCTGGCCCACGTCAGCCGCCGCACGCTGCAATACAGTTTTGAATCTGTGCTGGGCATCAGCCCGCTGCGTTATCTGCGCCTGTCGCGGCTGAACAATGTGCGCCGGGCGTTACTCGCCGGGCTGGAAGACGGGCAGACCATTTCGTCGGTGGCGGGTGACTGGGGCTTCTGGCACGCCGGCCAGTTCGCGCATGATTACAAACAATTGTTTGGTGAAAATCCGTCGGAAACCCTGCGCCGTGGACTCAGCTGATGGCCGGGCGGAATGTGGCTGAACGAGCGGGTGTTTAACCAGCCAGTGGCGGATACGGCAGGCCTTCGTGATTCAGGGCAATCAGACGATTGCGGCCGCTGCGTTTGGCTTCGTACAGCGCGGTATCGGCGGCATTAATTGCAGCTTCAATCGCGGCTGCGTCTTTCATAATGTGCGTAACACCAATGCTGACGGTCGCATGCACCGCATGTTGTTTATGCAGAAACAGCGGCGCGTGCTCGATGCGGTTGCGGAATATCTCCAGCTTGCGCTTACCCATGGTCACATCCGCGCCAAGCAACAACACCAGAAATTCTTCGCCGCCAAAGCGACAGACAATGTCGCTGCCACGGAAGGCATTGCGCAATTGTTTGGCCAGCGTCACCAGCGCCAGATCACCCAGCTTATGGCCGTAGTGGTCGTTGATGTTTTTAAAATAATCGACGTCGATCATGGCAATGGTGGACACGGTTCTGCTGTCGAGGGCGGCTAATTTCTCGCGCGCGATATCGTAGAAACCCCGGCGGTTCAGCAACCCGGTCAGCGGGTCGCGGTTGGCCAGATCTTCAAGCTCAGCTTCTTTGTCCACCTGACTGGTGGCATCGCGTTCGACAGCGGCGAAATAGGTCACGTCGCCCTGCGCATTGATCAGCGGAAAAATATTCATGTCCAGCCAGTAAGGCACACCCGAGCGCGAGTAATTGAGCAGGGTTTCGCGTATGGGTTGTTTATTGGCAATAGCCTCGCGGATACGCGCGCGCACTTCGGCACTGGTGCCTTCGCCCTGCAACAGGCGCGGGGTTTTACCGATCACTTCTTCCGGTTGATAGCCGGTCAGTTCGGTAAAGGCGCGGTTCACGTAGACAATCTGCGGTGGCGTGTCGTCGCTCTGGCGGGCGCTGGTGACCACGATCACGTCGTTGGCTTTGGCAACGATGGCTTCGAACGGAATATTGGTTTTCTGCGCCGAAATATCCAGCAGCCCGACCACCACTTTTTCGATGTCGCCGGATGCGGTGAACTGCGGGTAGGCGTTGCACAGCACCCAGGTAATGTCGCTGGTCGAGCTGTCGCAGATGCCGATTTCCGTCGCCGGCAGTGGCGTTTTGCTGGCCAGCACACGGTTCACCGGGTACTGCTCCGGCTGCAGGGTGTTGTGCTGGTTATCAATGAAATGCCAGGCCGGGTCGAGCGCGTCTTTGCCCAGCGCCTGTGCTTCGGACAGGCGCAGCAGTTCCAGCGCCTTGGGGTTGGCGTACAGGATTTCTGTGCTGGCGCAATGCACCACAATGCCCTGCTGCAGCGTACCAAGCAGCTGGACCGGGTCGATGTCGTTTAATTCCATGCATCAGCTCGGGGTCGGGAAACCGGGGCGGGTGTGAGGTCGGGCTGAGCCGGCATGGAGCCGCAGCAGAGCAGGATGTCACAAAGGCCTGTGACAAAGTGTAGCAAGGGCTTATCAGACAGAAAGGTCGCGGCCGGTGAATAGCGCCATAAAAAAGCGGAGGGGGCCTGCACCTCCTCCGCTTTTATTTCGCTGCTTTTAAACCGGGCTTATAACGCGCTGGGCTTATAAGGCGACGGGCTTATAAGGCGACGGGCTTAAAGCGCCGGAATCGTCAGGGTCGATTGCTGGGCATTGGTGAACTCGAAATCCACCGCGTACAGGCCGTCCGGCTTGGCGTACAGCAGGTCCTGCGTATCCACCGCCAGCACCAGTTTGTGACCGGCCGGTACGTCATAGGCGGTGGCGACCAGCGGGAAGTTCACGCGGATTTTCTTGCCCGCCACGGCATCGTGCACGGTGACCGGTGCGTGGGTGATCAGCTTGCCGATGCCCAGCGCGTCCATGTCGTACAGGTACGCCACCAGTTGCACTGTGCTGTTTTTCGGCTGCACATACAGGCTCAGTTCCGGCTTGCCACGGATGGCCAGGGTTTCGCTCTGACGCTTACCGATAAAGGTAATGCCGTTCGGCCGCACAATCAGCGGAATCGAGGTGGTCACCGGTACATCCAGCTGTTCCAGAATCTGCGATACCAGCGGAATCTGGGTGCCGGCCAGTGTATCGACCAGCGAGTTGATGTTGTTGTCGACGCTGAACCAGCTCTGGTAAGGGCTGTCGCTCAGGCCGCCGTCGGTGAGGGCGGTGCGCGGCTGCAGATACAGGGTCTCGCTGTTGGCGCCCGGTACCGGGTAGTCGGCGTATTGCTGGTAACCGCTGGTGAATTTCACCTTCATGTTCACCGGCAGCTGACCTTCCATGGCGTCGGCATCGTCCTGCAGATGCTCTGCAAACCAACGATGCAGGTTGTTCAGCACGTGGGTATTGCCGTCACCGAGCAGACCACCGATTTCGGCACCGGCGTGCGTGCCCGGCTGCAGGTCGATGTGCTTGGGTACGTCGAGAGCCATATACAGGTCGAGCACGTTGTTCACCTGAAACAGGTTATCGCCCCAGTTCTGGGAGATATACACCGCCGTACCGTTGGCGTTGATCTGGTCGACGAAGTTGATCGGCGAACGCTCATCGGTCCAGGCGTACACAGCGTCGAGGTTGCGGCGGTTGAGTACGTCGTTCCAGGTTTCGGCGATGATCGGGTCCGGGTTACCGGTCAGTTGCGACGACAGGGTCAGCAGCTCGCCCCACACCAGACGCGGGGTTTCCTGACCGTACAGGGATTCACGCAGGCTGCCCCAGGTGCTCATGGCGGCCACGGCACGGATGCGCGGGTCGTGGGCGGCACCCAGCAGGCTGATGCCGGAACCGTAGGAAATACCGGCTGAACCGATGCGCTGCGGGTCGACGTCGTAGTTGGCAATCAGGTAATCGATCACCTTGCTGAAGTCGGCCATGTCGAGCGGACCGGCGGTATCGACCAGTCCGCCTGAGGTACCGAAGCCGCGGGTGGAATAACTCAGTACCACGTAGCCTTCTTCGGCAAAGCGTGCGGCTTCGGTCAGGTATTCGTACTCGTTCAGCGCCCAGCTGTTCACAAAGATCACCGCTGGTTTCAGGCCCCCCGCGTTCGGCACGAACACGTTGGCCGCCAGCTCTGTGCCGTCGTCGGCGGTGATGATGATGTCGTCGTTGGTGGTGTAAAGGTCGGATTCAGGGAAGACGCCAACGTTCAGCAGTCCGCCAACCAGGGTCAGGGCAGGTAACAGGGCAGAGTCGGCCTGCGCCTGGGGTGCGCTCAGTGCGCCCAGAGCACAAAGCCCGATAATGGCTTTTTTCATGGTATATCCCGTTGTTTTTGTTGTTTTACATTGCAGTCAGGAGTAACTGCCCGAGCGCCCGGCCATCCCTGGCGGAGGGCGCACTAACCTTAGTGGACTGGTGGCAGAGAAAAATGCTGCGGCCGGACAGCGCTGTGTTCCGGACAGACATAAGTAAGTACGTAAGTACCAAATTATAAAAACAACCCGACTCACCGCAGGTATCACTTATGAACGCTGGTCAACGCTCACCCGGTCTGGGACTCGCCAGCGCCCGCATTCTGTTGTTGCAGGCCACCCGCCAACGCATTGCCGCCACCGAGGTGCTGCACGGCACCGGGCTGTCGCTCAGTCTGCTGGAGCAGGGCAGCGCCGACGTCAGCACGCGCCAGGAATTGCAGATGATCGATAACTTCTGCCGCGCCTCGGGGGAAGAACCGCTGGCCTGCGGCTTTGCCACCGGGCTTGAGTATCAGCTGTCGAGTCTCGGCGTACTGGGGCTGGGGATTCTGACCAGCCGCGACCTGCGCGCGGCCATGCTGCTGATCGAGCGTTACCTCACCAGCGCGGTGAACCTGACGCGGCTGAAATTCATGGTTGAGCGCAACGATGTGCGCCTGCTGATGGGCTGCGCCGAGCCGGTGTCGGTGGCGCAGGAGCGGTTCATTATCGGCCGTGAGCTGGGCATTGTCGGCGCTTTGCATCAGGAAGTGCTGCCGCAGATTCCGCCGGGGGTGCGCGAAATTCATCTGGCCTTTCCGCGCCTGCCGGCGATGGAACACATCAGCCGCTTTTTTAATTGCCCGGTGCAGGAAAACTCAGCGCAGCATTGCTTTGTCGGTGACGCCTCGTACCTGACCATCAGCATGCCGATGGCCAATCCGCTGGCCGCCGAGGCCTGCGAACTGGCCTGCACCGGCCAGAGCCGTCCGCCGTCGGAAAACGTGATAGACCGGGTCCGCCGGCTGGTGACGGCGGAGCTGCCGCAGGTGCCGGACATGGAAACCATCGCCGGCCAGCTGTGCATGTCGTCGCGTACGCTCAGCCGCCATCTGGAAAAAGAAGGCTGGCGCTGGCGTGATCTGGTGAGCGAGTGCCGCCTCAGTCTGGCGGAGCAGCTGCTGCGTCAGGGCGAGTCGATCAAGCTGGCCGCTGCCCGTGCCGGGTTCAGCAGCGCCAGCAGTTTCAGCCATGCCTTCAACCGCTCGCGCGGCGTGCCGCCGGGGTCTTATCTGCGTTCGGGCATCGTGCGCAGCTCGGATTTCTGATGCCGCAGCCCGGATTGCTGATGTGTCAGTGCGCTAAACGCCCTGACTGCGGAACGCGGTGGGCGTGAGCCCGGTGCGGCGGCGGAAGGCCGTGTTGAAGGTCGACTTGGAGTTAAACCCCACCTCAAAACAGATGCGCGCCACCGGTGTGTCGGAATGGCGCAGCGCCTCGCAGGCGGCGTCGATGCGGTATTGATTCACCCAATCGTAAAAGTGACCACCCGAGCATTGGTTGATGGCCGCCGACGCCTGATGACTGGTCATGCCGCACTGGGTGGCGAGTTTGCCAAGCGACAGTTCGTTGTCGCGGAAGGCGCCGGCCTGCAGCGCGTCTTCCAGCTCGCGGAACAGCAGCCACTGGCTGTTTTCCTGCGCAGTGCCTGCCGCTGGCAGGCCGGACGCGGACTCTGCGGCGCCGGTTTCCGGCGTCAGGTGCATGGCCACAGGCCGGGTGCCGTCGCTGTTCAGCGCTGGCAGGGCCCGCGCCGCCGGTAACGGCAGTTGGGTCTGGGCCAGAATCAGGTACAGGAGATAGCCACTGACCGGCGCCAGTGCGTAGGCCACGGACAGATCGATGCCAAAACCCTTGCTCAGCGTGATGCGCACCAGCAGCGACAGCGCCATGATCAGCTGCAGTCCCTGCAGCTGGCCGATCCATTCGCCGGTGCGCGCTTTGCGCCCGGCGTAGCCCAGCTGCCGTTGCCGCCACCAGTAAAACAAACTGAGCACGGCGATGATGGCCAGATATTCGTTGCCGTAGGGCGCCAGCGGCTGCCACAGGTTTTCGTCGTCGCGCACGCGCAGTATCCATTGAATGCGTTCATCGGCCGGCAGACTCCAGTAGGGCACATCCAGCAGGGCGGTGATCAGCGCCGGTGACAGGTGCGCGAGGGTGGCGCGGCAGCTGGTCAGCAGGTTGTCGCCCTGTAAGGCACGGATGTAGCCGTACAGACAAAACGGCAGCAGCACGATCAGCGGGTCGACCAGCTTCAGGAACACAGGCCAGGTCACAAACAGGTCGGCGGCGTGGTAAAGAAATTCCAGCGACTGCAGCACCACCAGAGAGGCGAGGGCGACCAGCCAGGCCACCGTCAGGCGGGCGTGGGCGTGTTTCACCAGCCAGCTCAGGGCGGCGAGCAGCAGAATGCCGCTCAGACACAGGCCGATCAGAGCCGCAGCGCCGATTGCGTAATTCATGTAAACCTCGGTCAGTACAGGTGCGGATGGATCGAAACGAACCTGTAAGTATTTGATATGTAAGTTATTTTTATCGTGTTTCGGATCCATCGAGACGAACGACCAGCCCCTTGCCGGTACGCTTAAATGCCGTTTCCTGAACTCATAATGATAACAAGTGAGGAAACCCCCATGCGTTTACGCACAGTCCGCTCTGGTGCGGCGATGGCACTGAGCGCGCTCAGCTGCGCGCTGCTTATAGGCTGCAACGACGACAGCAGCAATGCAAGCCGCTATCAGGCGACCATTACCTACACCGGCCACGGTGTTCCGCATATTTCCGCTGACGACTACGCCGGTCTGGGCTATGGCGTTGGCTACGCGCAGGCGCGCGAAAACCTGTGCACCCTGTCCGAGCAGCTGATGAAGCTGAAGTCGCTGAAGTCGACCTACTTCGGTGCCGGTACCGGCAATGCCAACCTGCTGTCGGATCTGGGCTACAAGGCCATGGATTATCCGGCCGAGGCCGCCAGCCTGTACAGCGGTCTGTCCGACACCACCAAAGACCTGCTGGAAGGTTATGCCGCCGGTTTTAACCGCTCGCTGGGCGAGCGCGCCAGTGCCGCCGACTACCCGTCGCCGTGCCGCGATGCGGAATGGGTGACGGAGATTAGCGCGCAGGATCTGCTGGCCTACCAGCTGGATCTGGCCGGCCTGTCGAGCGCCCGTAACTTCCTCGCCGCCATGGCCGCCGCCCAGCCGCCGGTTGCCACCGTGGCCGCGGTGGATCACGCCGAGCTCGACAACAAGCAGGTGTTCACCGCCGAGGGCATCGGCAGTAACGGCTGGGCACTGGGGAAAGACCGCGTGGCCGACGCCAACTCGCTGCTGCTGGGTAACCCGCACTTCCCGTGGGACGGCGAACTGCGTTTCTTTGAACAGCACCTGACCATTCCCGGTGAACTGGACGTCACCGGTGTGGCCATGATCGGTCTGCCGGCGGTATTGATCGGTTTCAACGACAACGTCGGCTGGACCCACACCGTATCGCAGTCCAAACGTTTCACCCTGTACCAGCTGAAGCTCGATCCGGCGGATCCGCTGCGCTACAAGTTCGACGGTGAGTACCGCGACATCACCAGCAAGACGGTCACCGTGGCGGTGAAACAGAGCGATGGCTCGCTGGTGGAT
Source organism: Thalassolituus sp. LLYu03 (assembly GCF_050507655.1). Lineage (GTDB taxonomy): Bacteria > Pseudomonadota > Gammaproteobacteria > Pseudomonadales > Oceanobacteraceae > Venatoribacter. The sequence continues at coordinate 3,985,689 of NZ_CP191496.1, forward strand.
GTGCCGCACACCCTGTACTTCAGCCACTTCGGCCCTATGGTGAATCTGGCGTCATTGTCGTCGGCGCTGGGCTGGAACAGCAGCACAGCCGTGACCTTCCGCGATGCCAACGCCGGTAACACGCGCATGCTGGAACAATGGCTGGCAATGGATAAAGCCGACAGCCGTGAATCCTTCTTCAAGGCCTTCGAAGACCATCAGGGCATCCCGTGGGTGAATACCCTGATGATCGCCAAAGACGGTACGGCGTCGTACATCGACGGTACTCAGGTGCCGAATCTGGGCAGTCTTGCAGAGACGTACTGGAAAGTCGCCTCGCAGAGTAGCCAGTTGGAAGGTATCTGGCAGGACGGCGCAGGCAGCGTGATGCTGCCGGGCACCGGCGCTGCGTATGAATGGAAAGATACTGGCGATGCCGGTGCTCCGGGTCTGGTGCCGTTCAGCAAAGCGCCGCAAGTGACGCGCACCGATTATGTGTTCAACGCCAACAGCAGCCACTGGCTGGCCAACGTCGATGAACCGCTGGAAGGCTACAGTCTGATGTACGGACCGGAGCGAGTGGTGCGCAGCCCGCGTACCCGTTACAACGCGCAGCTGATCAGCGACATGTCCGGCACAGGTCTGGCCGGTGCTGACAACCGCTTCACTCAGGCGGAACTGGAAACCGTGCTGACCCACAATGGTTCGCTGTTTGCCGGTGACTTCCGCAACGAACTGGTGAGCCGTTGCACCAGCTACTCCAGCATTCAGGTGGATGGCTCGGCGTTCAATCTGACACCGGCCTGTACGGCGCTGGCCAACTGGGACGGTAAGTACAATCTGACCAGTACCGGTGCGCAGGTGATGCGTGAATTCCTGGCGGCCTTCCGCGTGTCCGGTCACCGCACACTGAGCAACAGCCTGTTTGCCGAACCTTTCAGTGCCAGTCATGCAGCGACAACCCCGTCCGGTCTGGTCGCCATTGATACCGGTGATGTGGACAACGACCCTGTGCTGCAGGCACTGGCCGCCGCCGCCAAGCGACTGACCGACGCCGGCATTGCGCTGGACGCCGAGCTGGGTTCTCTGCAGTACGTGATCAAGGCCGACGGCCATGACCCGATCGCGGTGACCGGCGGTAACTCGTACGAGGGCGTGTTCAACATGGCGGAAAGCAAGGTGCCGTCGCGTTCGACCTCGGATCTGGCGACCAATGTGGTTGGCAGCGCGCGCAGCGATTCGCCACTGACCGATCTGGATGAAGACGGTACTGGCTCCAGCGCCGCCTACCGCATCAACTACGGCTCCAGCTTTGTCATGGCGCTGAAGTTTGACGACAACGGCCCGAGCGCGGACATGTTCCTGAGCTACGGTCAGTCGCACGATCCGGAGTCGGAATTCTTTGAAGATCAGACCGAAAACTACGGCGATCTGGCGTGGCGTCCGATGGTGTTCAGCGCCGCCGACGTCAGTGCGCAGGCGGTGGAAACCCTGACCATCAAAGGCAATTGAGGTGACTGCCGGTGCCTGACCCGCCAGCGGGTCAGTGGGCGCCGGTCAGTTGCTGCAGGCGCTTAAGCCCGTCGTCGATGCGCTGGAAGAAAGGCTCCATCGCCTGCGTGCTGAGATCGAAATAGGCTTTGGCGCCCATACGTTGTGCACTCTCCTGCAGGATCTGCTGATCGATCACGGTCATCAGCTCCTGCAGTTTTTCATTGCCCCGTGCCTGCTCTGTCATCACCTGCTCCAGCCGTGAGCGGACAAAGCGCATGCGGATCTTATGCACGCTGTCGGTGGTGCCTTCGGCCATGATGCCCGACCCCAGTACCCGGGCCTGCCCCACCAGTTCGGCGGCGCGCGGCAGATCCCGCCACAGCCAGGTCATGGGTTCCTGTCCGGCCTCGGTCAGCCAGCTGCTTTCCGCCACGTCTTCCAGCAAATACAGCAACACGCCGATCAGCTGATTGTGCTGCGCCAGATTGTTCTCGGCGTCTGTGCTCAGGTTATTGCGCTGTAACCGCGACCAGTGGTCGGCAAAGGCCAGCCAGTGATCCTGCTGCCGGCCGGCGTCGGCCAGCGGTGACAGCTGGCGGATCTGCTGCTCCATCGCCCGTTCCAGTTCCGCCACTGTGGTGCGCAGCTGGGTATCGCCCTTAATCGCCCCGTAACTGGCGCCACGATGGCGCTGGGTCAGCACCAGCAGTTGTTTGATCAGCATCAGCTGCTGCACCCCGGTGCGCTGGCGGCTGGTAATCAGGCTGCGGCGCAGCTGGCGGAATAACAGAATCAGACCGCCGCTGACGAGCAGGGCCAGCAGTACCAGCCAGACAGATAACAGATTCATGCCGGTGTCCTCCGGTTGGTGCGGGTGAGGCCGGCCATGTGCATGGCAATGCGTGCCGTCTGTAACGCCTGCTCGCTGTTGCGCGTGGCGGCGTGGTGCACTTCGTCGATGCGGCGCGACACTTCGTTGGTGGCCTGACTCTGTTGTTCGGTGTTGCTGGCAACGGAAAACATATGGGTCTTCAGCGCTTCGGTCTGGGCGTGAATGGCCTGCAGCGATTGCTGCGCCTGCCCGGCCAGATCGACGCTGCGCCCGGTCATGGCGCGCATGTCGCGGATGCGCACGGCGGCGTCTTCGATGCCGGCGGAAATCTGCTCGATGCGGCGCGAAATATCGTTGGCTGATTCATGGCTGCGCTGCGCCAGCGTGCGCACTTCATCGGCGACCACGGCAAAGCCGCGGCCGTGTTCACCGGCGCGGGCGGCCTCGATGGCGGCGTTGAGCGCCAGCAGGTTGGTCTGCTCGGAAATAGCACGGATCAGATCGGTAATACCGTTGATGTTGGCCGACTGCTCACTGAGGCTGTGCATGGCATCGGCACTGCCGGCGGCGCTGACATCGATGCGGCGGATATCGTCGGCGGCGGCCAGCACATGGCGGCTGCCATCGCTGGCCAGCTGGTTGGCATCGCCGGCCATGCCAGCGGCTTCGCGCACCAGGGTGGCGATGTTTTCCACCCCCTGACTCATTTCTACAAGCGCGGCGGCGCCCGATTGCATGGCGTTGGATTGCTGTTCGGTGTTGCTGGCCAGATGGTCGGCACTGCCCTGCAGTTCGCCGGCGGAAAACGAAATTTCATCAAGCCGGTCGGCGTATTCCTGCTGCACGCGTTCAATGTTGCGCACCAGCACCTGCAACTTATTCATTAATGGCGCCAGCGTTGAGGTCTGCATCGGCAGCGCCAGATGCTGCACATGATCGGCCTGTTGCTGCATCAGCACCTGATTCACCTGCCGGATATCGTGGCGCAGGTTCAGCAGCACGCCGCAGGTCAGATACGTGGCCAGACACAAAGGCACCGCCAGCCAGTGTTGGGCTGCGGGAAACCAGCTCAGCAGCGCGCACAGAATTAACAGCCAGACGCTGAACAGAATCACGCCCGACAGGCCCGCGCTGCGGGTCAGTGAACGTACCGGAGTAAAAAGAAGTGCCTGCATAACCGTGTGAAAAAACCGTCGGGGAAAGACAGCTTCAGTGTAATCAGGAATTTTGCCGTTGCTGAAAATGGCTGTAACCGGAGTGCTTCAGAATGTAAAAAGCCCTGTATTTCAGGGCTTTTTTAAGAAAGCTGACCGCGGCCGATATTACAAAGCTGACAATTGTTCGCGCCCGAACGCCTGAGTGTCGGTCACGGCATCGGCCAGCGTCGGGAAGAAACGCAGCGCTCCGTTCTGCGGATTCACGCCGGCACGGGCCAGGGTTTTTAACGGCTGATACTGCAGGTCGGCGATCCACACCTGAGTGTGATGACGGCGGCTGGCGTCGAGGAATTTCATCAGCGCAGCCAGACCGCCGGCGTCGATGATGGGCACGGCATCCATATAGAGGATCACACCTTTTAACGGGCGGGTGCTCTGGCTCAGTTCCGAAAAAATCCGGTCGGCGGCGGCAAAAAACAGCGGACCGTTAATTTTAATCACGGCCCAGTCATCCGGCAGAGGCTGACTGATCAGACGGCGGTTATGGCTGATGTCGCTGATTTTGGTCATTTCCGAGATGTCGCGCATAAACAGCAGCGACGCCAGCACAATGCCGACACCAATGGCGATCACCATGTCGAACAACACGGTCAGACTCATGCAGGTGAGCAGCACCATGATGTCACCGCGTGGCGCGGTTTTCAGAAAGTGAATCACCTTATCGGCTTCGGCAATATTCCACGCAACCAGCAACAACAGCGCCGCCATCGACGCCATCGGCAGATACGCGAGCACTGGTGCCAGCACCAGCAAGCCGGCCATCACCACCAGACCGTGCACCACGGCGGCCACGGGCGTCTGCGCCCCGGCGCGCACGTTGGCGGCCGAACGGGCAATGGCGGCGGTGGCGGTAATACCGCCGAAAAACGGCACCACGACATTACCGATGCCCTGACCCAGTAATTCGCTGTTGGCGCTGTGGCGGGTATTGGTCATGCCGTCGAGCACCACGGCGCACAGCAGCGACTCAATGGCGCCGAGCATGGCGATGGAAAACGCCGCTGGCAGCAGCAATTGCAGCAGCGACCAGCTGAGGCCCACCGGCTGACCGTCGGCGCCGGGTAAATTCCACGGCCACACCAGCTCCGGCAGAACCGGCGGTATGCCGAAGCCGTTGCTGCCATCGGGCAGGGTGTAAGTGAAGCGGCTGCCGATGGTGGCCACTTCGTGTCCGTTCAGGCTCAGCAACCAGGCCACAAAGACACCGACCAGCAGCGCCGGAATATGCGGCGGCAGCGTGCTGAACCGGCGCCACAGCAAGAGCGCGGCGAAGGTGGCGATGCCAACCACTAAGCTGGGCAGGCCGGCGTCTGGCAGGGCCGTGGCCAGGGTTTCAATTTTTTCGATGTAGGTTTCCGGGTAGCTGATATTCAGGCCGAAAAAATCTTTCAGCTGCAGCGTGGCGATAACAATGGCGATGCCCGAGGTAAACCCCAGCGTCACCGATTCGGGAATGTATTCAATAAAACGCCCCAGCCGGGCAAAGGCCATGGCGATCAGAATCAGACCCGACAACAGGGTGGCGATGGCCAGCCCGCCCAAACCGAATTTTTCAGCAATGGGGTACAGAATCACCACAAAGGCGGCGGTCGGGCCGGAAATGCTGAAGCGTGAACCGCCGGCCAGCGCAATCAGAAAACCGGCAATCATGGCGGTATAAAGACCGTATTGCGGCGCCACGCCGCTGGCGATGGCCAGTGCCATGGATAGCGGAATGGCAATGACTCCGACGGTCAGACCGGCGAGCAGATCTTTGATCAGGCGCGTGCGGGTGTAGGGGGTTTCGTGCAGGGATTCACGCAGGGCGTTGGCGATGCGCAGAGAAAACAAATGGGCGCGGTGCGGCATAGAACAAGCTACCTGAAGCAGCTGAAGGGAGCGCGCAGTATACCGCGTAAAGCCTTTTCTTTGTTGAGGAATAAGGTCGTAGCCGGCGGCCGATTCACGACATTGGCGGCCGGAGTGTGGACGTTAATCCGGTAAGCGGTCGAGAGCTGTCTCAGGCAGCAGTGCATGCTGTGGCGGTAAACGTTCAGCATTCACCCCAGATTCTGGGTGTTAATCCGGTAAGCGGTCGAGCACCGCCTGTCGCAGCAGAGCATCCTGTGCCAGCAGACGGCCGATATTCATGGCGTCGTCGACGCCACAATGCGGCCGTCCGGCGAAGCTCAGCCCCGACAACTGCAACGCCATTTCCAGTCCGGTGCGGTGGCCGCGTTTGCGCGCAAACAGTTGCTTGATGTTGAGGTGGCGCAGCGCTTCCAGCGGAAAATCCAGCCCTTTCAGCCGGCATTCCAGTATCAGCTGAGTGGCATCGAATTTCCCCCAGCTGCCCCAGCCGCGCACTGGTGCGTCGCCCAGCCAGTGGACAAAGGCGTGCCAGGTCTCGGCCAGCGTCGGCGCGCGTTCCACCTGATGCTGTTCAATACCGGTGAGGCTTGTGCAAAAGGCCGATAATTGCCGGTGAATCAGCGGCCGCACATAAAACGAATGCTGGCGGACGGGCAGAAAACCCTCGTCGGTCAGCTCGCCCAGCACGGCGCCGATTTCGATGGTTTCCATGTCATCGCGTTCAAACATGGGATCATCGCAGGTGCATTCCAGATCGATCAGCAGAAAAGCAGGCATAGGGTTGGCGACCGTATATTGCGGGAGTGCTTTTACTGTACGCACAAACTGAATCTTAAACGCACAGATTCAATTGGCCCGCTCAGCGCTAAATGTCTATTGTGCAGAAAATAGCCTGCACATAATATGGGTCGGCAACCGACCTTCGGCTCTGGAGGATCTTCATGCTCAGCACGTTCGACTTTACCCCCTGGATTATCATCCTGTGTTTCTTCTCCACTGTGTTTGTCAGCAGCTGGTGGATTAACCGTCAGGAGAAAGCCGGCAAGTAAGTCGCCCGCCACCTGCGCAGGATGCGCCGGTGCATTTATCCCTTCCCCGTGCTGGCGTAGTATCACGCCTGAGTCCCCGTCACTCTCAAAAACACCCGGCTGCTCGAGCATGTCTTTTTTGGTGACTGACCGCCTGCAACCACAGCGTGAAAATCCACGCCCGAAAACCCAAGCCTTAAAAAGGAAGCCCCATGACGCTGCGTCCCTTCGCTGAGATCGAATCACTGGCCTTCACCCGTCATGGCAAAGACGTGGTTGAACAACGCCTGAGCCGCCCGCAGACGGCCGGCGCCATTGCCGCCCAAACTGACGACCGCTGGTTGTCGGAGCTGAGCCGTATTGTCTTTCAGACCGGTTTTAACTGGACAGTGGTCGATAACAAATGGCCGGCGTTCGAGCGTGAATTCGGTGGTTTTAATCTGGCCTACTGCCGCCAGCTGTCGGATGAACAGCTGGAAGACATCATGCAGCGCGACGGTCTGATCAAGCACTGGGCGAAAATAAAATCCATTACCGACAATGCCGTGTACCTGAGTGAGCTGGTGGCCGTTCATGGTTCGGTGGGGGCGTATTTCAGCAACTGGCAGGCGGCGGATTACGGCGACAACATCAGTGCGCTGCAGAAATGCGGTTCCCGTTTGGGTGGGAAAACCGCGCAAATCTGGCTGCGCCGTATGGGCGTGGATGCGCTGATATTCTCCAACGACGTGATTGCCGGTCTGAAACGCGAAGGGGTGGTGAACAGCGCACCGTCGTCGAAAAAGGCGTGGGCGTCAGTACAGCAGGCACTGGATATCTGGCGCCAGCAGAGTGGCCGCTCGCTGAATGAGATCAGTCAGATACTGGCGCTGTCGGTTGAGTCCTGATGGTTTTTGATGACGCTGCCCACCTCAGTGCGGGCAGTGTCCGGCGGCGGTTTCATCCACGCCCTGTTCGCTGTTCAGGCGCCGCAACTGCGGCAGGGCGTGCACTTCTCCCCACTCTTTCAGAGCCAGCAGCACAGGCGACAGCGACTGGCCCATGGGCGTCAGGCTGTATTCCACATGCGGCGGTACTTCGGGAAATACTTCGCGGTGCACCAGCCCCACCAGTTCCAGCTCGCGCAGTTGTTTGGTCAGCATGCGCTGGGTGATCTGTCCCATGCGCCGTTTCAGTTCATTGAAACGCAACTCACCGTTCAGTAAATGGTAGAGAATCATGCCTTTGCCCTTGCCGCCGAACAGCTCAAGAGAGGCTTCAACCGGGCAGGCTTCGCCGGTGTAGGTCTGATAACGCGGTCGTTTTACAGTATCCATTTTGTGCCTATATGCCAAAAATGTGCGTACTTGTGAGTTTTATACCAGTGCCTATTATGCGCCCATCTGACGTAAACCACATCCGCGTGAGGACCCATATGAACCTGACAGACATCGCTCAGACCCGTTATTCGACCAAAGCCTTTGATCCGGCCCGTAAAGTGCCCGACGCCACCTTCGCCCAGCTGCAGTCGCTGCTGCGTTTCAGCCCGTCGAGCGTCAATTCGCAGCCGTGGCATTTTGTACTGACCCATTCCGAAGAAGGCAAACAACGCATCGCCCGCGCCGCACACGGCCCGTATGCGTTTAATCACGACCGCATCATGCACGCCTCGCACGTGGTGGTGTTTTGCGCGAAAACCCAGATCAGCGATGAGTATCTCGAGCATCTGGCCGACACGGAACAGAACGCCGGCCGCTTCGCCGCGGCGGCCAACCGCCAGATGGCACAAGCCGGCCGTACCTTTTTTGTGAATCAGCACAGGTTCGATAAAAAAGACGCCCAGCATTGGATGGAAAAACAGGTGTATCTGAACATGGGTACCTTCCTGTTGGGTGCCGGTGCCCTGGGGCTGGATGCGCTGCCGATGGAAGGTGTTGATCTGGCGGTACTGGATGAAGAATTCGGTCTGCGCGCCAAAGGCTACAGTGCCGTTGCCGTGGTGTCTGTGGGTTACCACAGTGAACAGGATTTTAATAAAGCCCTGCCGAAGGCGCGTCTGAGTGAAGACGAAATTTTTACTCAGATTTAATCCGGTTGGATTGTCAGACACTTTAACATTTGCCGTATAAAAATACCCGCCGTATAAAAATACCTGTCGGGGAAGCCCGGCGGGTATTTTCTTTAATTTAAATAATAAAAATATTATTTAAATGTGTGCAAAGGCGGCATTGCTCGTCATTAGGATTTCTTTAAAAAAGGCTGAGAGTTTTATCACGCCAGGCGCCCCATCGCGCCCTTAGTATCCGCCGTTCCTTGGCTTGGCACCCGGCGGCTTTTTCTCCAGGAAACCTGAATAAAAATCACGGCAGGTTGATGACGCTGGTGAAGCTTTCAAAGGCTTTTTCAGCCGAGGTTTTCATGCAGTAACTGACAGTCGGCCCTTCATTTTTTGCAATTAAATGGCCGGCGTAACCGGCGTCCAGATGCGAGCGTGGTTGGCCATCCCAGCGCTTGTCGGGCATCGACAGGTCAGAGGTTTTCAAATAGGGCTCTTTGCCTGCGATTCGGTGATCGACAGCAAAGGCCTGCTGCTGTGGTGTACACAGACTGTTGTCCATGGCGATGATCGCCGTCAGCACATCCCAGTAGTAATACTCGTTACTGTCGATAAACCAGCGGTTTTTATCCAGCACCTGATCGGTAAAGGCGGCCGCCGGTGTTTTTACCCGGGTTTTAAACTGGTCGGCGTAGGCGTGGGTTACCCGCACCTGATTGGTCACATCCAGGCCGACCATGACAATATCCAGACCGCTTTGCAGCACCTGATCGGCCGCCAGCGGGTCGATAAAAATATTCCATTCGGCGTTGGTATTCGGATGATCTTTGGTGAACAGAGGCACAATAATATTGCCTTTCACCTGCCAGTTGCCGCCCATAATAAACAGCCGGCCGGCTTTGGTTTTGTCCTGCGGATAGCGTTGCAGCCATTGCGCAATATTGGTCAGCGGACCGACGGCGACAATATCCGTTGCTTCACTGCTTTCATTTATCACGCTGTGAATGACATCAGCGGCGTGTTGATTGCTTACGGGAAAACGTCCGGCCGGTGCCTTGTGTAATTCAATGCCCGACAGCGTATCCGCATCGTCGCGCCAGGCCTTCGGGAAGGTGAAGTAGCCATCCAGCGGCACATCATCACCACAGGCAATAACGGTTTGTTCGCGGGAATTGGTCAGCGCCAGTAAATTCGCCACATTCACTTTCGATGGCGCACAGTGCGCTTCGCCACTGGCAGAAATGGTAACGGCTTTTAATTCCGCCTGCGGGTGCTGCGCCAGATACAGAAGCGCTAGCCAGTCGTCGATGGCCATATCGGTATCGAAAATCACGGGACGTGCCTGCACCACTGACAGCGGAGCCAGAAGCGATAGCAGCACAAAGGCGGAGCAGAAAGCGCGGAACATGGAGTGGTTTCCTGAATTCGGAAGTTAACTGGTTGGTCAGGAATATAAGAAGTGAGATGTCAGTCAGCAATGGTGCAGGCGCGCACTGAGGGCGGAACGCCGCCAATGGGGTGACAATGGCGACGTTCGGAGGTGGCGTTTCTTTTTCGCCTCTGACACCAGTAGTCAGTAATTTGAATCCGCCACCCTGCTGGTGCATAGTGCAGCGCTCCTGCAGATGATGTTTCCGCAACCAGGGATTAATACCAGTGACGCAGCGACACCTTTATCTTCATGTCGGCTTTGGCAAGACGGGAACGTCGGCGCTGCAATCCTGGCTGGCGATCAACCGCAAGGCGCTGCAGAAGCAGGGATTCCGCCACCATGGCGTACCCAAACTCACCGGTGAGCAGCAGATTTTCAGCGGCAACGGTACTGAAATGAAGCGCTACCTGGATGGTGAAATCAGTGCCGGACGTATGCTGCGTCACTACTTTGGCTGGACCGGTAAGAAAGCCATTGTGTCGTCTGAAGTATTGGAACTTCATAATCCGGTGGTTCGTCAGCGTCTGGCGGAACTGCAAGCGTTGCCTGATCTTACGCTGACGGTCATCGCCTACGTCCGTAACCTCTACGATCTGACGTATTCGACGTATGTTCAGTTGGTAAAAGGGCGTAATTACGCGGGAACCTGGCAGGCGATTCTGAATTCCGATATTCCTTCCTCGCAGATCAATGTCAGTCTGGAACTGGATTCGTGTATTCATGATTGTCGCTTTGTGCACTACAACGTGCACCGGCGCGATGTCTTTACGCCCTTCTCAGAAATGACAGGCATCGACCAGCAGCGGATGCAAGCCATCAGCGGTGATATCAACCGCTCGCTGGCGCAGACGGAAATCCGCATTGTTCAGTTTTTTTCCCGTACCTGGCAGCAATTTACCGACGGCGCACAGACTCAGCTGCTGTCACGACGGGTGTCGAGCGGCATGATTTATGATCATCCTGAACGGTCGTCGGACATCGTATTTAATCAGGAATTGCTGCAGTTTATGGTCGCCAGACATCAGCAAGCGGTTGATACCTTTAATCAACAGCTTGGTGTTAAGCACGGCATCGAGCTGATGGTGTGGGATGGAAAACCTTATCCGAATGTCCGTGCAGAACCCGAAGCGCAGATGAATATCCCTCTGCTGAGGGAGGTTGTTTCGTACATCAATGACACGCAATGTGGCTATATTCCGGCCGCCCTGCGCGCGATATTCAGCGCGCGTCTGGCCGCCATTGATACCGTCGCCAGCCTGCAGCTTCTGACAAAGGTGCAGCGGCCGGATTTCAGTCGCACAACCAATGCCGACAAGCTGGCAGACATTATGCGTGAAGCTGAGCTTTGCTTTAAAACCCTGCAACCGGATGCTGCGGAGTGCTTTGCTCAATGGGCTGTTGTGTTTGAAAAAAAGGCTTCAGGCAATAAACCTGCCTGAGCCAGCCTCACAAAATCCAGTACAAGGCCTCCAGCGCCACGGCCACCTGAATGCGGTTTTCGGCCAGCGGGCGGGGCAGCATTTCTTCGGCTTTGGCTAATCGCCTTAACAGCGTGTTGCGGTGGGTATGCAGGCGTTTGGCTGCTTCGGTGGCGTTGCAGCCGCATTCCAGAAACGCGTGCAGGGCGTGGCGCACGGCGGCGGGAGCCTGGGCTAAATCGCCAAGTACATGGCCGGAATAATGCTGAATGGATTTTGCATCTTTCGATAAAAACGCCATTAAACGTACGCGGTCGTAACTCACCAGCTGCACATTGGATTTTAACCGGCCCAGTACCCGCTGTGCGGCCTGCGCATCCAGATGCGAACGGCGGAAACCGTCGATGCCGGCGCCACCATCACCGTGACTTAAGCGGATGTTTTCTTTTTTCTTCAGGGCAGCTTCCAGCACTTTTTCATTCACCGGATATTGTGCCGACGCCCACACCCAGATTACCGACGGACTGACGATGATTTTCAGTGACGAGGTTTGGTGACAGGCTTTCTGAAACGCAGTGGCCAGACTTTCGAGGTCAGAAATTTCGGTATCAATTTCTTCACTCCAGATAATGGCGCTGTGGTGCGTCTGGCTGAAGGGGTAATTGAGCAGGCGTTCGGCGGTGTTGAGGTCGGTGGTTTCACCGGCCATGATGCGCGAAATCAGCTCGCGCTGTTCCTCCAGATGGCCGCTCTTGCGCGATTCCACATCCTGCTGCATGCGCGCAAGGCCAAGCTGCAGACTGTCGTCGATAAAGGTGCTGATCGACACCGACGAAATTTCCAGCAGCTGCTGCAATTCCAGCGGATTCTGCGTCAGCTGAAAGGCAATTTTCATCCAGTATTGCCAGGCGATGTCCTGCACCGAACGCGCGTTGCTGAGCAGCAGCTGCGCCGCCTGTGCCGGATACACTTCGTTAATGCCGAGCACGGCTTCTTCCACCAGAAAAGCACTGACCGGCTGGTCGGGCTGGGCGATAACGCCGTTCAGCCAGTGGATGGTGCCGGCGCGGATGGCACGCCGTTGTTTGGCCGACAGCACGGGGTCGACGTACAGCTTATCGGCTTCACCGAAGTTGCCGGCCTCCAGCTCGTCCAGCACTTGTGGGCTGGTCGCCAGCTGCAGGGCCAGCTCGGCGCCGGTACGCATTAAATCGAGTATGCGCTCAGGCACATTGGGCCAGCGGCGGCGGGTACTGACGGCCAGTTCCATGGTTTCTCCCGGAGTTCAGCCGGTGACGGCGTTGGACGTTGAGGGGGTAAGTCTTTGGGGTGCAAAGTGCACCAAATGTATCCCAGATAGTGTTGTTTTGTACATTGATGGGCTGGTGCTGCGTTCATAAGATGATCAGCCTCAGCGATTGCGGGTTGTGGAAAACGGGTGCTGCAGGGTCTGCCGTGCCACCAGAACTCAGCCGCCCGCGGCTGCGCTACCAAAAACAAGGCGAGTGCCGCCAATAAGAATAAGAGGCCTGATGTGAAAGACTTTACCGGCAAGATTGTCGTTATTACCGGCGCCGCCTCCGGCATGGGGCGCGAGTACGCACTGGAATTCGCCCGCCTTGGAGCCATCGTGGCCATCACGGATGTGAACGGCGAGCAGCTGGCCGAGACCCAGCGCATGGTGCAGGGCATCACGTCGGCGAAAAGCCTGAGCGAAGTGCTGGATATTGGCTCGGAAGAGGGCGTGGCCGCCTTCGCCGACAAGGTAAAACGCCAGCTCGGCAACGCCCATGTGATCATCAATAACGCCGGTATCGGCGGTGGTGGCGCGCCGGTGTGGGTGCAGAACAATGCGCAGTACCGCACCACCATGCAGGTGAATTTCTTTGCCGTCGTGAACATCACCAAAGCTTTTTTGCCGCAGCTGCTGACCAATCAGGAAGGCGCGGTCGTGAACGTCTCCAGCGTGTTTGGTCTGCTCGGCACGCCAGGCACCAGCGATTATTGCGCCTCTAAATTTGCCGTGCGCGGCTTTACTGAATCGTTAATGGTCGAACTGGCCGATACGCCGGTTTCTGTGCATCTGGTGCATCCGGGTGGCATCAAAACCAACATTGCCAAGCACTCAAAAAACGGTGCTGAATTTGAAGAAAAATACCTGAAGACCGATCCGCTGTTTGCCGTGCGTGAAGTAATTAAAGGCATCCGCAGCGGCAAACAACGCATGATTTTCGGTTATCAATCATCACTGTTGCGCTTCCTGACCTTGTTACCGCTCAAACTGCGCAACCGCATTCTGCACCGCGAAATGAGCGCTATGCGCGACCCTGAGCACTACGGTGTGCTCGACCAATATTCATCACCACGCAGCTGAGCATTAATAATAACCGCCGGCACCTCTGATACAGGGAGATACTATGAACGCGAAAGTACAGCCAAGCATTGAAGCCCGTAAAGACATCGATTTCGGTCTGGACGCCAATTTCCCGAAATACTGGAATGGCAACGACCCGTTCAGAACCCGCATTATGGATGCGCTGCAATTAAGCTTCCCCGACGGTGAACGCTATTTTATCTCCAGTGTGCGTGCCTTCCGTGAGCGCATTACCGATAAAAAACTGCAGCGCGACGTGAAGGAATTCACCATGCAGGAAGCGCAGCATGGTATTGCCCATACCAAATTCAACGATCTGTTGGCCGCGCAGGGTATGCCGATGGAACGCATTCTGGGCGATCTGAAGGAATACATTAAGCGCGATCAGAACCGTTACTCCGACGAGTTTAATCTGGCGTTAACCGCCGCGTACGAGCACTTCACCGCGTTGCTGGCCGAAACCTTTTTCTCGCGCAAAGACGTCACCGCCGAGATTCACCCAAAAATGCGCGCGCTGCTGGCCTGGCACGCCATTGAAGAAATGGAACACAGATCGGTCGCCTTTAACGTGATGAAAAACGTGGCCAAAGTCGGCTACATCAAACGCTGTGCGGCCATGATTCTGGCTACCCGCCACACCACGTCGGTGATGTTCAATTACGGTGATGAACTGCTGAAAACCGACGGCTACAACTGGTTCCAGCGTCGTCTGATGGTGATCAAAAATCTGAATTGGATGTACGGCCGCAAAGGTATTCTGTCGTCCATGCTGCCGAAGCTGCTGATGTACTTTAAGCCGGGCTTCCATCCAGAAGACATTCCGGTGATCCACAACTACGGCGAGTGGGTGCGTGTTTACGACACCACAGGTAACCCGCATCAGGCGTGCGACGCGCTGATCGCAGCCGCCTACTGAGTTGCAGGCTGGTCTGCTGGCCTGAGTCAGTACCCGCAGAATAGAAAGAGGCTGTGCATGGCATTGCACAGCCTCTTTTTTTGCATCTTTTTACTGGCTCATCTTCTATTGACTCGTCTTTTATTGGGGAAGCGTCAGTGTCCCGAGGCGGTATGAGTTCCCCTGATATTCCTGTGTAATCGGACGACTCAGGTGTTGGTCGTGCCAGCCACAAAATCCGGCGGCGCAAATAATGGTTTCTAAATACTGATAAGATTCGTTAGCATCAGTGGCTGTACCTCAGGCATCTTCTTCAGGCGTCTTATTCGTGCATCTTCTTCAGGTAGCTTCTTCAGATAGCTTAGACGCCTCAATAATCCATCTCAGGTCTCGGTCATCAGCCTCAGGCTTAACGTCATCGAAAAGAGGGAACCGTATGTCAGCAGCACGTGCAGCCCTTTGCAGGCGATTCCCTGTGCTTCTTCTGGTGCTGGTCAGTCTTGCCCTGTTTTTGTCCGTCAGGGTATTCGCTGACGAGCTGTCGCTGACTCAAACGGATATGCGCTATCCGCTGGCTTCTCTGAATCACTCCATTGGTTTTGTACCCGCAGACGAGGGTGTGGCGCTGCAGAATGCACCGCTGGTACCGCCTCAGTTTTCCGCCGCTGGCATTAACCCCGATTTCAATCTGCACCGGCGCTATTGGTTGTACATCGGGGTTGTGAATAACACCGCCGAGTCAGAATGGGTTGTGCACATCAGTAATTTCGGCTTTAAACAGCCGGCGATTCTGGTCCGTGGTGATGATGGCCAGTACGCCGAGGTGTTGCAGAATGCCAACGCCAACGCCGGCATCAACAGCATAGGACGGGCGGTTCATCTCCGGCTGGAGCCCGGAAAGCGATACACATTAATTGCTGAACTGACCGCCCATCACCGGGTGTGGGACCCGTATATTGCACTGATGAGCAGGCAGGAATACGTGCTGTGGAACGCCACCATGGATGTCACCTACAAGGTCGCCATCGGCGTTATTCTGGGCATGATTCTGCTGGCGTTTCTGTGCTGGGCGCTGATGGCGGAAGCCACATTTCTGTGGGCCGGCCTGTCGTCGCTGTTGCTGCTGCTGTATTACCTTGAACACAGCAGTCTGGCGGCGCTGTTCTGGAATTCGGGCTTTGAGAAAAACCAGTTGTTCTGGACGCTGGTGTCTATGGTGCTGTTGTCGCTGCTGATGTTTGCCGCGAGTTTCCTGCAGGTTAATCGCCGCTCCGGCTATCTGTACCGGGTATTCGTTTTCACAGCTGCAGTCACCCTGCTGGTGTTTGCCATCGGTCCGCTGTTGTCTTTTCCGCTGCGCAGTTTTCTTTACGCCGGTAATTACCTGCTGCTGTGGGTAGTGATTCTGGGCTCTGGTATTGCCAAGGTGCGCTCGGAAGGCCGCTATTACATTATTTATATTCTGGGTTGGTTGCCGCTGGTGCTGTCGGTGGTGGAAGTGATTTTGTTTATTTTTCTGTCACGGCAATCGGAACAGGAAGTGGATGTGTCCTACCAGATGATTCAGGTGCTCTATATTCAGATTCTGCACATGATGATTCATGCCGTTGCGCTGATGTTGCGTGTGCGGGCGATGCGACAGCAGAAGCTGATGGCGGAATTCGCCAGTCAGGCTAAGTCGATGTTTATCGCCCAGAGCAGTCATGACCTGCATCAGCCACTGCACGCCATGCAGATTTTTCTGGAGTCGCTGAAGCCTTATGTTCAGCATCCGGATGCAAAACCACTTTGGACGGGGCTGGCGAAAACCCGTCAGCAAATGAGCGACTCCTTTGTTGCCATTATGGATCTCAGCCGGCTCGAATCCGGGGTGATTAAACCGGAAATCAATGTCACGCAACTGAACGATATCTTTGCCAGGTTGCAGCATGACTTCGCGCCACAGGCCAACGAAAAACAGATCCGCTTGCGCCTGCATCCCTGCTCCGTTGCAGTGCTGACCGATCCTCTGCTGCTGGAGCGCATGCTGCGCAATCTGATTGCCAATGCCATTAAATACACCTCGTCTGGCCGCGTTGTGGTCGGTTGCCGTCGTCGGGGAAATGCCATTGTCATTCAGGTACTGGACAGCGGTGCAGGCATTGCCGCCGGCAATCTGGACCGCATTTTCGATATTTATCACAGAGCCAATATTCAGAATCCGGACGGGTACAGCCAGGGCATTGGTCTGTCGATTGTTAAGCATCTGTCGCTGCTGCTCGATCACCCTGTGAAGGTTGCTTCCACCCCCGGACGCGGCAGTCTGTTTTCAGTGCAGTTGCCCCGTGCCGTTGATATTCAGGAATCTGCAGAACATCAGCTGACGGCTCTGCAACATACTCATATACAGCAGAATCGTCCGGTGCAGGTCGCGCTTCTTATTCACAACGCTGAAACCCGAGGCAAGGTGTTAGATGCGCTGTCGCGCTGGAATATCACGGTGCGCCTGTTGAACAAGGGCGAAGACATAGTCGCTGGCGTGGCGGCGGTGCAGGTGCTGATTATTGATCAGCCTGCACAGCAGAGTCTGTCATCGGGCGATGGTGCGCTGGGGAATACGTCGCTGACCGTCGCCTGCGTGTGCACGAATGGCACCGCGCTTCCGGAGCATTGGGTTGCCCTGTCAGACGCGGTTTATCCGTCACAATTACGTGCCTTAATCAATTACGCTCAGCGCAAGCAGGCTCCGGCCTGAACGGCCGTATCCATCAATTTGATAGCGCCGACACACTTTGCCACCCGGCTGTACGCCTATACTGTGCGCACCGATCTGGCTCATCAACAGGGACGCCATGACACTCAAAGTACTGATTGCAGAAGACCACGAACTTTATCGGGATGGCCTGCGCCTGCTGTTGCAACAGGCATTTGCCGACATTCAGATTATTGAGGCCGGAGATTTTTCAGCAGTTAAAGCCGCTTTGTTGCAGCACCCTGATCTGGCGCTGGTGTTACTGGATATTCAGATGCCAGGCACGAGTGGGCTGAGCGGTCTTGAGGACATTAAACGCCGCTATCCGGCGCTGCCGACTGTGATTGTGTCGACCGTTGATCAGTACGCCAGCATCCGGCAAATGCTGCACTCAGGCGCCGATGGATTTATCGCCAAAACCAGCTCCAAAGACACCATGCTGCAGGCGCTGATGGATATTATGGCGGGCGATCTGGTCATCATTACCGACAACGCCAGCCAGCAGCCGGTGACGCTTTCGCCGCGTCAGATCGATATTCTGAAGCTGCTGGTGCAGGGGCTTTCCAATAAAGAAATGGCTTCCACACTGGATATTTCTGCCGCAACGGTCAGAGAACACGTATCGGCCATTCTGCTGCTGCTCGACAGCAGCAACCGCACACAGGCAGCTCTCAAGGCCCGGCAGCTGGGTTTTATTCTGGATTAACAGGCTGGATCAGTAAGCGGGAATTGTAAGTAGGAATCGTAAGTGAGGATTAGTATCAGGCGTTTCCCGCTGAATATCCGGCAATAAAAAGCGGAGCACAGGCTCCGCTTTTATTTTCCGATGAATCTTAACTCAGGTTATTTAAACATCGCTTACTGCTGAGCACGGCGCTGACGGATCAGGAATAGCGGCGTGAGCAACAGGAAATAGAAGAACGCGCCGCCGCCGGAACGGCGACCGGAACTGGTGCCTGCACCACCACTGTCGCTGCCATTATCGATGCCGGAACCATTATCTGATCCACCGGAATTACCGCCAGAATTTCCACCTGAACCGCCATCGGAATTGCCGCCTGTATCACCACCAGAGTCACCACCGCTGCCGGGCGATGGCTCTTCTTCTGCAGCGGCGACGAGCAGCGTCAGCTCAGTCGTTGTCGACAGCGCAGGGGAGCCCGAGTCGGTCACCGTAACGCTAACGCTATATTCCCCTTCCTCCAGCCCGGCGGGTGAAAAGGTGATGCTGGTATTGTCCTCGATACCGCTCACGTTCAGGCTGTCGAGATTCCACAGCAGCGTGTGGGTGTCGTTGCCATTGAGGTCCGTGATTGCGGCCACCAGAGTGACATCACCGCCGTCGGGTTGAACACGCGCGGTGGTTTCACCGGCCTGAACTATATCGACCAGCACTTCCGGTGCGATATTCGCTTCGGTAATGGTCAGCGTATGGCTGGCGGCGTCGTTAACCCGGTAATAGTTCGCGGCACCTGCTTCAACCACAGCGCCGCTGATGGAAAGAATCAGTACTTCATCCTCTTCACTGCTGCTGTCGGCCAGCACCGGAATGGAAATCACCGCCTCGGTATTATTGCCCTCGTCGCCGGCATTAATCGCCACGGTGTGCGTGGCAGTAATGTCAAAGCTGGCGTCGATATCATCCTGAGTTACGGTCGAATTTTCCGTATCGACGGAATATTCGATATTCACCGGATATTCCGGCGAGACCCCGGTTAATGACACCAGAATACGGGCGCTGCTCGGTTCGCCGGTGATGCTGTCGGCTTGCGAAAAACGCAGTTGTGGATACACATTAATGACCGAGGTCGCAGGTTCGCTGTGGTTCCCGGCGGTATCGGTGGCAATCCACTGTATGTGTACGGCTCCGGTCGGCAGCTCGTAAAACTCGTCGTCATCCAGCGTCAAGGGTACGCCGTTGATGCTTGGCTGCAGCGTAATATCGGCATAGTCGTCGATGGCATCTTCAAGGCAGAATTCCCCTTGGTAATCGTCCAGCTCGCTGACACTGACCAGCAGGTGGGCGCCGTCATCACTGTTGGCGCGCACATCGTACGTATCGGGAACACATTCAATCACCGGCGCACCGTTATCGGCGGTGTTATCCGGATCGTCGGCGTTGGCCACGCCATCGCCATCAAGGTCGTCGTCCAGGGTTAAGCCGGAAGCTTCCTGACAGGCGCTGTCGCAATCGTCGTTAAAATAGTCAGGCTGACCATCGCCATCGGTATCCACCGAGGCTGCCGCATTCTGGGGCAGGTCATCCTCTTCATTAATAACGCCGTCGTTATCATTGTCGTCGTCCAGCGTTAAGCCAGACGACGCCTGACACTCGCTGTCGCATCCCGGATTAAAATTGGTCGGCAGACCGTCGCCGTCGTTATCCACCGAAGCCGCCGCGTTAAATGGGAACGCGTCGTAGCTGTCGACGGCGCCGTCGCCATCAGTGTCGCGATAAACCGTGCCGTTCATCATCAGGCCGGGCATTTGCGACGCTGTACCAAAATCCCAGGTGTCCGTACTCCAGCCACCGTACAGCGTGGTACCGGTAACGCAGGCTGTGTCGCCGGCGGCGGTCGGGCACTGCAGTTCTGCCAGCGTTGCGCCGAGATACCCGGTGGCAGCATTGCTCTTATGGCTGCCACTGAGTCCGGTGGCGTCTGTGGCCCAATAGGTATTGGTGACAACCGGATCGCCATTCAACTCGCCGGCAATACCACCAATTAAATTGCCGGCGGAGACAATTTCGCCGATGGCGAAAGAGTTTGTGATGGTAATGCTGGCCGCCTGACCGACCAGCCCGCCAGCGCGGTTCGTGGCGGTCACACTGCCGGTTGTAAAGCTGTCGGTAATTGAGGAATTACCGAACGATTCGCCGATCAACCCGCCTGAGCGCTGGCTGGTGTAGGCCACTGCTCCGGTGGAAAACACCTTGCTCAGGTTTGTATCGTCCATTTCGCTGGCGAGGGCGGCGCGTTGCGTTTGCATGGCGGGTCCATCCAGCCCCAGATTACGAATGGTGGCGCCATCGGTGGTCGAAAACAGTCGCGAAAACGGCGCGTACAAATTGCGGATAAGGTGGCCGTTACCATCCAGAACAGCCGTAAACGTGACGCCGGCAAACCAGCCACTGCCACCGTTAAAGTAGTCATCAGAGGCTGTCATCAGGCCATCTTTGTCGGTATCAAAATCCAGATCGGTGGTTAGTTCAAAGCCGATACAGCCGGATTCAGGGCAGCCAGCGGAGCTGCCGTACAGGTTGGCGCCAGACGGTGCTCTGCGCAGGGCAACCAGATCGTCCAGATCGTTGATTTCAATCAGACCGTCGTCATCGAGGTCGTAATCGCTGCGGCCGCTTTCCGCCTGAACAGCAAGGCTGCCGGCCAGCAGCGCCATGGCCGCCAGTCCTTTGATTGCGTCGTGCATGGTAGTCACCGTGATTCACATAAACTCACAGATTTTTACAGGAGGTAAAACGCATGGGTACCCGACAGATGTCGGGTTGGGGGACGGTTAAGCTGGCGGTGTGCCGGGGAATGCGTGAATCGGGCGGGCGCCTGCGGCGGACCAAATGGCTCCCGGCCATTTGTCGAACCTTAGGGTCTGAACCAAGTCTCTCCGTCAGACGGTAAATAAAAAAACCGACATGACGTCGGTTTCTTTATGTGGCCCGGAGGATGACCGTCGTCGCAAGCTCCTCCGTTCTCTTCGTTCGCAGGCTCACTGCGATTGTCCCTGAGGCTTCCTGCCTTCGGCCCTGCGGGCGCCTGCGGCGGACCAAATGGCTCCCGGCCATTTGTCGAACCTGAGAGTCTGAACCAAGTCTCTCTGTCAGACGGTAAATAAAAAAGGCTCCCGGATCTGTTCGCTTTCTACAAACAGATCCGGGAGCCTTTTTTTATTTATTGGCCCGCCCGAGAGGATTCGAACCTCTGACCTCTGCCTCCGGAGAGTACGGCCAAAAATGCTATTAAATCATATCTGATTGATTTTAAAAGGTTTAATTTTAAATATTTTGCCATCTTCTGTTCAGTTTTATACAACTTTACAAAACTTATGGTCACGAAAGTTGGCACCACGTTTTAGCTTTTTTGACCACTACCCGCAAGTTGGACGGTGCACTGTCCTTCAGTTTTCATCAATTTTATGTTCCTGGTTATAAAATCCTCTCTGGGGAATAAGTTTGCCTTTATCCTCTATAAGGGATATCGGTAGCTCTATCCCTTATAGAGGATATTTCTGATGAAGATCACATCACCACGTGGATTGGCAGATGCACTCCAGCAAGCCCGTAAACAGCAGAACCAAACACAGCAGGCCATAGGCGAACTGGCGGGCACCAAGCAGAGCACTGTGTCTGCTTTTGAAACCTCGCCTGAACATGCGCGGGTCGAGACCCTGTTTAAGTTGTTGTCGGCGCTTAATCTGGAATTGGTTCTGGCGCCCAGAAGGCAAGCGCCTGCCAAAGGATCCGCTAATAGTCAGGCTGCGGATCAGGCCTGGGATCAGGAGTGGTAATGGCGGATTTGACGGTTGCAATGAATGGAATAGGGATGTGCTCTCTGCCTATCCTCTGATGCAGGCCAATTCTCTGCCTGCTGCCAAAGCTAAAATGGCCATGTCGGTGAAAGGAAAAGCCGGCATTACCATTGGCAACGTATCGAACCGCGCCATTTTATGAGCACCGCTAAAGCAGTGGGTTTTTCTGCGCAGAGAACGCAGCAGTTATTACTGGAGTTTGCGGAGAATACTACAGCTGTTATTCGCAGGGTTGAGACGCTTTTACCACATGATTTTCCGGCAGTCATCGCGGACTCCATCTTTAACGGACTGCAGGAACGTGCTGATTTTATTCGTGAGGTATAAGCAGGTTGTACCTGTGGGTGGCAATGCTTAAAAAGTCGCTGCGAGTAGGATGCACCGGTCTTTAAAACCGGTGATTTCACGCCATTCACGGTTCTTTCACTTTCAGATATCGGTCAAACATAATCCGTGAAAGATGCGTGAAAGATGAATGCCCATGCGGGTGAATTTTCGTTGCTGATAATCAGAGACCGCAAGCAGATAAAAACGTGCGGTGAAATTCTTTCACTGCTGTGAAAGGTCGTGAAAGAGCCCGGGATACTACTTTCACGGAGCCAGACGGGGAGGTCAGAATCCGGGGAAGTGCTGACCATATAGCTTGGCCGTGCTCTGTGTGTGCGTGGTCCGGGGAAGCAGGCGCTTGCCAAAGAGGTGCGGCTCTGGTGATCTTTGGGGGCAAGGGATGCGCCAACAGCGTGTTTAATCTCCGTTTGGATTAGCTGGTGTCAGTCCTAGGGCATTGTTCAGCACAAATGAACGTTCAGTGGTAATGAACATGTAGCTGTGTGAGCAGCCAGTGGTATAGGGCTGGTCCTGAAGTGGCGATCATAAGTGTTGAGGCTTGCTCTGCGACACTCAGCGCATCCTGAGGATACACTTGCTTCCATCTTGTTTGTGAAACTATAATTTCACTTTAAATGGTAAAGTGAAGGTATATCTTCATGTCTGGTTCTCAAAAGAGACAGGCGGTCGTCTTTCCTGAGGAAATGAAGATTCTCCAGCAACTCGGGGAGAACATACGTCTGGCGATGAAGCGGCGCAGGATTACTCAGACCATGGTGGCTGAGCGGACTGGGTTGTCCAAGCCTACGCTGCGCAACATTGAGCGAGGGGAGCCGACAGTATCCATAGGGCATTATCTTCGCGTGCTGGCGGTTCTGGGGCTGGCTGAGGATCTTGGCCGCGTTGCTCTTGATGATGAGCTCGGGCGTAAACTTCAGGACATAGCACTTCAGTCTCCCAGGCCGACCACTCGCCGGACTGGAACCTCTGTCGCCAAGTCTGATAAGCCGTCGGTCGCGGAGCGGTACCCCTCTGACCGGGTTAAGTTGCTCATGAAAATGGCGCGTGACCGTGCTGGTGATCTTACCAATGGGCAGGTTGGGCGTGATGGAGAGGCTGCGGATGAGTAAGCAGATTTATGTCTATGCCGACTGGTTGACCGAGTCATCATTGGTCGGCACTTTAGCTGCGGATTATGTCAGGCAAAAAGAACACTTCAGCTTCTCTTACGATGCAGACTGGCTTGCGGGCGAGTACGTCCTGAAAATTGATCCGGATCTTCATCTCGTCAGTGGCGGTCAGCATAAAACCGATGATCGTAACTTCCGGGTGTTTCTGGACTCGTGC
This sequence comes from Thalassolituus sp. LLYu03, assembly GCF_050507655.1. GTDB lineage: Bacteria > Pseudomonadota > Gammaproteobacteria > Pseudomonadales > Oceanobacteraceae > Venatoribacter. Next base: position 4,009,188 of record NZ_CP191496.1, read on the forward strand.
CCTGACCGCTGGGGCAGATTGCTGATGCAGCGGCGAGAGGCCTTGCTTGCCCGTCAGGAATCCAGGGCAGCCAGGCCGCTGCAGGAGAGTGATTACCTGCTGGGTGTTCACGACGCTAATCGTATGGGAGCCTTGCGCTTCAAAACGGATCTGCAGGGCCCGTTTCTGGATGATGATCATCGCCTGTCTGCGCCTCCAATGACCTCTCTGCGCGAACTGGAGCATGCTGCTCGTCAGGTAGAGCAAAATCAGAACCCTGATGATCCTGACTATTCAAAATGGCTTCTCATGTTGGTTTCGCCCGGATCTTCCTTGGGCGGGGCCAGACCTAAAGCATCTGTGGTTGATGAGAACGGTGAGTTGTGGATTGCCAAGTTTCCGAGCCATCATGATGGTCACGACATCGGGCTGTGGGAATATCTCACTTATCAGCTTGCTCAGAAGGCCGGGATTGAGATGGCGTTATCAACCATTGGTCGTTATCACTCAGACCAGCATACCTTTCTTACCAAGCGCTTTGATCGCGAGAATGGCAGGCGCATCCATTTTTCATCGGCAATGACGCAGCTGGAATATTACGACGGTGAGGATGGAGCGAGCTATCTTGAACTGGCTGAGTTCTTAACCAATCATGGCAGCCAGACAAAAGACGATCTTGCCCAACTGTGGCGGCGAATCGTATTTAATATCGCCGTATCGAATGTCGATGACCACCTGCGTAATCACGGATTCTTATTTGACGGTTCTGGTTGGCGGCTATCGCCGGCATACGATATCAACCCAACGGCCATCGCTAACGGCCTTCATCTGAACATCAATGATCAGGACAACCGGCTGGATTACACGCTGGCGTTTGAGGTTATCGATTTCTTCCGCCTATCAGACAAGGAAGCGGAAGATATTTTTATAGAGGTCATTGCCGCGGTATCTCAGTGGCGCAGTGTGGCAAACCAGTTGGGTATATCCCGGGCCGAGCAGGAAATCATGAGGCCTGCCTTTAATGTGGATGGCGATTAAATCTAAATACGTTAATCGCAATGATTTTAGCTGTAAGGATAGCCACCACCAGAAGCGCAAGATTCAGGATCGGATGTATAGCGTGAGTGGTGGCGATTCGGGCTTTTAAGCAAGCAGCATTACTAATTAGTTCGTCGCACTTGCCAGCTTTCTGTCATCATCATTGCCTTCAATAACACGGCTGACTTCATCCAGTGCAACAATTTTGTTTCCGCGAATACGCATGAAAACGTAAACCTCCAGTTTTGATACCTTTCCATCCAGATGGCTGACGGTAGCGATGTGGCGTTCAGCGAGGCGGTCTGCACATACGCAGGCATCCATAACCTCAAAATCCACTTTCCTGGTATGTTGTCGCAGGTGTGATAAGTGAGCGGTGAATGCCGCAAAGTCGAGAATGCTTCAGAATCTGGCTGTCGGAAAATAGAGACTTATTCATCATTAGCTCCTTGGCGATCAGTATAAAAGTCTCTAATCAAAACCTCGATTAATTTTCGGAGGGGATTACAAGTTGCCGTGGCTATTTATATACCATAATGACCATAGCAATATGACAATAGGCCTATAGATGCAAGAGAAGGTTTCAAAGTCTAAGTTCAAGGCCAAGGCGTTAGAGCTGTTTCGGCAGGTTGAGTCCAGCGGCGAGGTCCTGATCGTAACTGATCACGGCATACCAACTATTGAAGTGCGCCGGTATCGCAAGGTGGAGCGAAGCCCTCTGGAGGTGCTCAGGGGGAGCGTTACCGAATACTCAAAACCTACTGAGCCTGTTGGAGAGGGTGAATGGGAGGCTTTGGGATGATTCCACGCTCAATATGAGCGCCGAACCCAGGGTGCATAACCAGGTCCCGTGCCATGGCTCCGACAATCAGGTAATCAATGCCCAGACCTTTGGCACAGGTATCGACCTTTCGATACATCTCGACCAGACCGCGTGGCAGCTTACCGGTCACATCAATCAAGGTATTCATTCATTACCCTTCTGGCTGCATCCACATTTCTGGGGTCGCTCGTTGACAACAAATCGCTGACGACTATCAGTTCAGGCGCAATATGCTTTGCGCTATCCACTTTCCAGAAGGGTCGGTAGATATCAATGATGAATTCTGGCTTTTCATCGGTTTTCAATTGCCGCAACCGACCGGCTTTCATAAGGGCAGGCAACTGAGCGTCTTCAGCGTATAGGATGCCGTCTTTGGGGTTCAGGTATCCGGTGAGTTTGAGTGCAGCAATCTCGCCGCTGATCTGATAATCCACATCCGTCGGCAACGCCTGCCACCAATCCGGGGCCTGAGCCGTGAAGCGGCCGATATGAGCCTTATCCCGAATGCTATAGGGGTAGAGTTCTGTCCAACGGTTAGCCAGTTGGCTGGTGTTGATCAGTTCCTGCTTACTCCCGCTGCCCACCAGATACTCGTGGGCAGTCAGATCTTTGATGATGGCACTGACCGACCCCAGCGACACGCCGGCCCGTTCAGCAATGGTCCGCAGCGAAGCTCTTGCCAGCTCAGGGTTGGCCAGCAACGCGAAAACAACTTTCAAACCAGCCGGCTGAAAGGCCTTCCCGGTTTTGCTCTCGGCCGGCAGCTGTTTTCTGTTCGATGCAGCGGTCGCGCGCTTCTTTCCAATCACAACGATGTGCAGGCCATGCTGATGAATAAAGGCATTGCCCGAAGCATCCAGATACTGGATACCCGCTTCCCTCAACATCTTCGCCTTTGCAGGTGATATGTGATCCATAAAGACAACCCGATGCGCACCATCCCGGCTGAGTAGCTCACCAAACTCCGCTTTGTCAGCTTCCTGAACCAGAGAGAACAGCGGTATGGCTGGTGCTGTTCCGATACTGATACCCAAGCCGTTATTGGACAACGGACTGTTAAGCCCAACGATCTCTACCGGGAGCTGAACGGCTGTGGCCAGTGAATGGATACCATCGTTGAGTGAATCTGAGTGGGGCATTGCCAGCTCCAATTGTTCAATAAAAATGAACGTTCAATAATATTGAACATACTGCAGCACTGATTGGGTTGCAAGCCGCATGTCTTTCTGAGTGCTCCGATCCACCGCTCTTCTTCTGTATTCGCTTGGTAAGAGCACCCAAATCCCGCACTTAGCACGAACTTCTCCGACCACAAAAACGACTTTGTCCCGGGTCCGCTATAGACACATTACAAATCAAAAAAGTGGGATACCTATGGCCAAAATCGTGCGCGAAGTTCTAAATCCTCCATTGGGAGAAACTGGATTACATCAGGTAAGGGAGAACATTGGGCGGCTGGCCAATGAGACTCGGTGGCAAATTCCACCTGTTGTGAAGGCTCTGCTGGCTGAGCTAGATCACATCGCCTCGGAGGAGAAACGAGGGACCGACTGGGGTGTTAAATACGCAGTACCAGCCGGTGGCCGCCTCCACGGGACGCTCGTCGATCACCCGGTCTGGGCGGCACTTTATGCGGACAATCGGCGTAGCACTATAGTGCGACAGTTGCAGTCTTTATTACTTGAGGCTTTGTCGGATTCGGATGCGATTTTACTCCCGCATGATGTCGCAGCCGCAGGCCTCTTAATTCGGGTCTTATCCCTGGGAACTGGCGAAGATGATCAATATTACGACGACCTGCTGTCAGCGGTGGCTGCGTGCAGAGCAACGGTGAGCCAGAAGACTAACGCAAGTCGATTTGTCCGAGCGGCGTTGGGAAGACGGGTGACGAGACGCGACCGTGGATCGGTTAGTGACGTGACTCGCGTTAGTGACGGTCGTACGGGGACACGCCATGATCGGTATGGTGAGGTACACGTGCTGGTGCCAGCCGATCCTGACGACCCGGCTGAACTACCAGAGGTTGGCGAGTTCGTTGCTCATAAGAAATTTACGTCTGGTGGGGCTAGGGGCGTGTCCCAGACAGGTATTGATCCTCGCGAGGATCATCCTGGCGATCAGGTACTTTTACTGGTCGAAGCGGTTCGCGCGTCATCAATCGAGCACAAAATTGCCCGACGACAGAGTCGGACGGCGCGAGATATTTTGGCGAGAGCCAATTCGGCGCTCCCAGTCACCTACCAGCAACTAACCGATACGGAGCTGCATGCGCTGGCAAACTACATTGCCAACAGAAACTATAGTGGCGGAACAGAAAAACAATGCGTGCAAATGGCGCTGTCGATCATGCTGTATACCAGTAGTTCGCTGGATGATGTCTTAAATATGGCGGAAGATACTGAAGGATCAGGGCTGAAATTTGACTGGATTAAAAATCAATTTCGAATACCCAGAATCACTCCGAATTATGCGACCAGAGACACCGGTGCTAAGAATTCAATAACCTCGTCTCCTATATCGAACGATGACTACGTGAGCATTCCAAATCTATATATCAGACCTGGGTCGATTGAGGTATTCAGAAATGAGCTTAGAATTAAAAATAGTGAGGAATTTTCAGCGTATCTAAAAAATGAGTTAAAATCATTATCTGACCGAATAACCGTGCACAAAATACAGCGTTGCGCTTTCGAAATTGCCAGAACCCATTACGATCCAGTGATTGTTCAAACAACCTTTGGTCTAAGGATATCTTCTGCCAATGTGCAGCAATATTACTCTGCAGTATCTGATGCTCAGGTAATCCATTGCTATACGATGGCTACGCGAGAGATGCGGCGTCGGATGGGGATGGTAATCTCGAATGAAACTCCTGATACACTTCTGTCCGCTAATGGGTTCTATTCCGCGAGGAATATGCCGACTGATCGTTGTGTAAAATCTATGCTGGGGAGAATTTCTATGGATGCTATGTCGTGCAGGCTGGGTAGTCGAGAATGGCATAACGCGAATACTCTGCTATGCATCATAGTTCAGGCATTGTTGACGACCATTCGAGGGGTGTTTGATCCATTTGTGCGCGTTGACAGTAGCGACATGGCGATATTTTTCCGAGACAAGGATCGACCAGATTTTTCTCATGCGCGATTTCAATTCGTCCACCCAATGGCCGTTTTAGTTTCTGATTATTATCAGTCAATCCGACGACAGACAATGAATGCCAATGGCATTGAGTGTGAGGGGGCGATAGTTTTCCTTCTGGATGAGAACTGTAAGGTTATTTTCCCGCGGCCAAAAAGCATTACCGTGTTAATGGAAGATTACTGGAAGTATCCATTGAATTCCCTGCGTAAATACGTTCGTAGAAAGTTGGTTGAATACGGAATATCATATGAATCCACCAATATGTTGCTTAATCACCACTCGGTGGGAGAGTCTGTGTGGGATTCCTATAGCACGGATGACCCACAAATGATGCGAAATGAAATCATGGGATTCTATGATGAAATAATTTTAGACCTTGGTATTCGCAGGGAGTGGTTTAATGCTGTCTGATAAATCGCGTCGTGTTCTTGAGGCTGTTGGAATATCACCTGACGATAATAGTCGGATAGAGGTTGGCGATCTATCCAGAGTCATTGACTATCTGAGAAAGAATTTTAGCGCGTCGGAAGTGGAGGATCTATTTCAGGAAATCACTCGCTATGCGATTGATAATGGACGTTCATCGAACGCGGATCTGTACCACAGTTCAAGCATGCCACGCCCGGCCGCTCCAGTCACGCCTGACAATAGCGACCTATACCTGGCCCTATGGCAGTTCGACAGTATTTTCCCAAAAATCATGTTGGATATCGACAAAGAACAAATTCCTGGAGCGCTGATTTATAGTGCTATGCGGTATGGACTCCTGTTGGATGGAGATTTGATTCGTGATTGGCGGATTAAAAATTTTTACGATGGCTTATGGCGGCATCAGAATACTCTATGGTTCGAGCTGTCAAAACACGTCAACAGCGAGCCGATGATTTGGCGGCCAGATGATATGACTCTGCTATTGCTGGTTCGTTATAAAAATCAGATTAGAGTTAATAAAACGACGAGCTGGTACCAGTATCTGAAAAGGTTCCTGAGTCCGTTTCTTGGACTTTTGTCCTTGCCTAAGCAAAATAAACTTATTGATGTATTTCGAGCGATTCTTAAAAATAAGTTACCATCATACTTGGTTGATATATCGACTGATCGGAAAAGGAATCGAGGATTGGCAAGGGATGGCTTCTTGCGTCTTATTACAAAGAAAGTTCCACCTGTAATACGTCAATCAGACCTATCATGGCCTTCGGAGGACATAGCCAGTCGAAAACAAAAGCGTTCAGTTTTTGCAGATCTCGTTTCGCATATGGTGAGAACGAGTGATAATGCCAATGAACTTATTCGTCGTGCAAGTACTCAGCAATTATCTCCAGCCTTGCGTTCAGTCATTAAATGTGCAGCTTTTTACTACTGTCGTGACACTAAATTCGGAAAGAGACTTAAAGCATCTGGAGTTCTTCGGATAGCTAATAATCTATCTCAGAGGTTCGAACAGAAATTTTCTGAATGCGATCCTGAGTGTCTTTCGTCAGATCAGTTGCAGCACATGCTCAATGAGGTTGTCGAGTCTCAAAATAATAAGTCGATTCCTAACCTGATTAAAAGTTTAAATCACTATCTATGGTATTTGCATAATGAAAATGATAGGGAGCTTATTGATCTTCCTCGGTTTAAGGTTCAGAAGGAAGACAATTGGTTATATCCATCCATGGTTATGCCTTGGGAGTACGTGGCGTTAAAAAATATTCTGTATCGAAATTTGATGTTCGCAAATGATGAATATGACTATCAGATCAATCATAGGATGTTGATAGCTTTGATTCTTGGGTATCGCTCAGGTCTGCGCCGCGGAGAGATATCGTCTCTTCGCTACAGGGATATTCATTTGGAAGGATTGCCAGTTATTGTGATAACAAAGCATGAAGGGTTTTCGCCTAAAACCAGATCAGGTAATCGACAGGTTGTCGTTGGTGGTCGATACAGCGATGATGAAATGGGGCTTATCAAAGAATTACTATATGCGGTTGATGAGAATACGTTTTCTGATGAGAGACATGTTTTTAGTGGCTATTATAAACTCACTGACTCTACCAATAATAAGAAAATATTTGAAGAAATATCCAAGGCTATTCGGTTTTTGACAGGTGATAAAAATGCTAGTTTTCATTCGCTTCGTCACTCATTTGCGTCGTTGAATCTATATCGTATGGTAAGATCGCAGCTTTCCCCTGAATACCTTGAAGACGATAATCTAAATTACGATACCGGGGAGGATTACTCCGTGTATCTGCGGCGGTTGTCGCCTTTGCCGGGAGCCACGAGAACGGTTAATCCTGTCGATCAGATCAGTGCCGAGATGGGGCACGCTTCACCAGAGACCACACTCGGAACTTATGTTCACTCGCTCGATCGGCTATTCCCTTATTACCAGCGCCTAATGATGCCAACGTTTTCCACAGCGCAGCTGGCTACTGCGCTCGGTGTCAGCCGACAGGCTATTCAAAAAACAGTAAAAGCCAACGGTGAACGTAATCTGGCAGATTATCGGGACTTAATGGTTCGTAAACTAAAGTCCGTATCGGCTAACGTCGATCTGTCGGATTGGACTTTCCCTCAACGCAGATTACGCATAGGAGTTTTTACTCGCAGGTTTGAATTCGATGGTTGTACCTGGGCAATCAGACAGTATCACAAAGGTAGAATAAGTCTGCGTCACCTGCTCACTCTCTACCCTGGTATGCGCGATTTTCCCCTTGAGCTGCTACGTGATCACGGCCTGATCCGTCATTTTTCGCGGCTTAGCACAAATCAGCAGAAGCTCCACGGAGACAGTATTATTCAGCGCTTTTCGGATTTAGTGCCATCGGAGCAGCGGTATTGTTGTTACCGTTGGGGTATTTCGCGGGATGAATGGAACAGTGGTGGGTTTAACAAACCTCGTCTGATTTTTGAATCAAAACGAACCCAAAAGGCCTACGTCTATCTGGCAAATAAGTTGGGAGTATTTGGCTCGGCTGAGAGTCTGGTCGTCAGTTGCTAGGGCGCTGTCACCTAGCACGCCTTACTGTTAATCCATCGAAACAACGCCTCCAAATCCTCCTCACTGTTCTGAGTAATCAGATAGTCACGGATGGACTGGCCATTTAATGGCGAGGCATTGACCGGCGCTGTAAAAAACTGATTCTCGGCCCCTCTGGGTGCGATAACTGAAACTGCTTTTTGGATGCCGACTAGTCGAACCAGGCGATCCATCAATTCAGGTGAGGCGGAGTTCCGTTTTTCCCCGGTCAGCTGCTCGTAATGTGGCAGCGTCATACCCAGGATGCTGGCCTGTTCAGCCAGTGATAACTGCCAGTGGCTGATCAGTTTGTCGAAAACACGCATGACATCGGCAATGGTTAAGGGTTGATTCATCGTCCGCCTCATTTATGAGTGTGAGCCCACGAATAGTGGGCTCGGTTTATCTACATCTCAGCTCAACGCCCGTAGCCGACAATACCATCACGCCTGTCATCAGAACATCGCGGTATTGCGTATGGTTGCGTGTGTAATCCAGAGCGCCAGCGCCACCCATCCAGTCGTTCTGAAAGCCCACGAGCGCATGAAATCCCGCCGCCCGGGCTTCATTCTCTAGCTGGGTGCGTGACTCTTTAAATGTCTCACGCACCTGCTCTGGCGTGCTGTTGAAAAACGACCAGCTACCGGAGAACGGGCTGATGCGCACAACTTCGCATCCTGAAAAGGGCACACTGTCGATGGTCAGCGTGCCATACCAGGGTGCCTTGGACTGTTCAGCTGCGGCATGCCCTGCTGCACACAGCAGCAGGGTGGCCAATAAAGGTTTAACCCTCATTGGTCAGCGCTTTGAACTTAACCACTTTCAGGTCGCAGGCATTGGTTTCCAGCTTGCGATTGGTGGTACCCATGAAAGTGTCTTCTGAGTAATACCACTTGTCTTTCGACAGCGCGTAAAGATTGCCCACCAGACGATAATGAACCCCTTTTTCCAGTTCGATGGTGGTGGTCGCACGACCGGCGCGCTTGCCATTCATTACGTTCTGAGTCAGGTCGCACTCGTATTCAACGGTGTGCTTACCCGGCAGCAGGGCTTGTTTGGATTGCGCCAAGGTTGGCAGTTTTTTGCCGTCAATGGCGATCAGGCTGACACCAGAACCCATGCCCCAGCCATATTCGCCATTGGATTCAACGACTGACACTTCCGTCATCGGACGGGGTTCGCCTTCATAAAAGTGTTCAGTGCCATGTCCCAGCATATTTCCCATGCTGGCGCAGCCGGTCAAAGCAGCTGCAGAAACGAGTAATCCCAACGTGTAGCGGTTCATTAAAGTCTTCCTTCTCTTGGTAGTGGTGTTCTCATAATGAGAACAAAAAGACTATAACGATTGAAGGGTTACTGCTCAATAGTTGATAGTTTCCTTTACATCTCGGAAGCTTAAAATACTAATCGGGAGGCCGCACAGGCACTGGCTGGGTGAATTTGTACTCAATTTGGGAATTGGGGAGGGTAGTTCTCATTATGAGTACATGATCAAAACCATCTCCTCCCCCAAATACGCCCGTCTTATCGGCTGGCTGATTGCCAACCGTCAGGCCAAGGGTCTGAGCATCCGGGCATTGGCCGAATTGCTGTCGGTAACAACGACGGCCGTACACCGTATTGAGTCGCTGGAGCGCCGACTCGATGTCTTCGAGTATGTGCAGTTCTGCGCAGCTCTGGAGATAGATCCGCTGGAAGGCATCCGCCTGCTGCGCTGATCAGTCCCGTGATCTCTTACGCCAGCGATCAACCGCCCAGGCGCTGAAGAGAATCAGCAGAAAGTTACCAACAATCACCGCTGGTACCACGTAGTCGAAGCTGACGTTACTGGGTTCCATAGTCATTCCTCTGAAGCCTGAGCCTATAGTAATGCCACCGGAGCTGTCCGGCTGCAATGAGCGTTACCCATTAACCACCATACCGTTCTACCCGGGTACACTGTACGCAGCACTAACAGGTTGTTTCGCCAACAGCGTGTGAGCAACTTACAGGAGGCAAACAATGGAAGAGTTCAGCATTACGCTTGTCGATAACGTCTGGGATTCCTGTTCAGAGAGCAAAGAAGAGGCAGAGCTGAATCGGGAAAAGGCCAGATTGCTGATTCGTGTTCGGGAGCGGATTGTGGAGGCTGGATGGACACCGAGTGAGGCTGCTGCGCGACTGTCATTAAGCGACAGGCAACTGCAGGCATTAATGGATGGGCAGGTGTCGGAGTTTAGTCATGAGCAATTGTTGTGGATCACTTCGAATTAGTGAATGCAAGCCCCTGCTTCAGGTTGTCTAAGGTCGTAAGTGCTCTGCTATTCCAGAGGTATAAATCGCTGCTCCAGGTGCTTCTGAATCTACCGCTGATTCTGTCATCTTCGGCGGCGCTAGGCGAGCGGTGGTCCATTGTTTGGTCGTTTGGAAATAGTGACGAGCAGTGCATTAGTCACTCAGGGTTGTTAGCTTTACGCTTCTGTAAAAATCCGCTCATAATTACCTCGTTTTTTGCTTCCGGAAGTACGTCATATTCGCAGTATTTTTCTGTGAGTACCTAGTGGTTATTCATTTTTTTTTGCAGTTGAACATAATTATCCTCTCTTTAACTACAGGTATCTGTTTAATTAAAATTAAAGTCTGTTTCTAAATTAATTACTGAATTAGTTTGAAAAATTGTCTGTTGGAATGAGTTGGTTTGCAGGTCTGAATTTTAATAAATGATAATGTTATGATTTTGCATTATTGATGATGCATTGTGGCGGCTAAATTTCTTATCTTAACATCTATGCTTTGAGTATTATAATATCAATACTATTTATGGATTGGCCGATTAAGATTATATTGGTAATATTTCTTGGGTGTTATAGTTTTTGCTATATTGCTGGTCTTTACGTCGCTAAGTGATTTCTTTATTTATGCATTTAATAGTGTGGCCGTGGCCACACTATTAAACCTGATGATTGCAGTTCTTTATCAGTGGCTGGTGCCACGGACATAGCGGGTTTTGTTGTAGACGTTGTATTTACCGGATGGTTTTTTCATCGGCAGGCGTTTTACTTCTTCCAGTGTTTTGGCGTCGTATACAATCAGTTCGCCGTCATCTTCCCAGATACTTAATAAGGCGTAGCGTCCGTCGCGGGTAAATTCGACATGGCCTGAGGTTTTTCCGGGCATTGGTTTCAGGGTTTTTACTATGCTCAGCGTTTCTTTGTCGATGATATTGATCACGTCCCGGTTAGGGCCAAAAAAGACATCGGACCAGGCGTACGGGCTGCCATCATGGCTGCGGGCGAAGAATCCCGGACCCTGGGTGTCGATTTCTTTGATGGTTTTCCAGTTTTTCATATCAATAATGGTCAGGCGGCTGTCTTTCAGGTTGGGCGACATCAGCACTTCGGTATCCTGATATTTCCAGGTAATACCGGAGCCGAGATGGGGCATGCCTTTAATATCCAGTCTGGCTGTTTCTTTACCGCTGTCGAGATTCAGCACGGTGGCGCTGTCGCCTTTACGTGACGAGCCAATCAGATGTTGATAGTCCTGATCAAAAAAGAAATCGTCGAGATAATCCTGGGTGGCTATTTTGCGCACCTGAGCGCCATCTTCGCCGGGTGTCAGTTCCCACACTTCGGCAATGTCTTTCATCGCAGCAATAAAACTGCCGCGTGGTGGTGCCGTGTAAACAGCGCTGACGCGTGAATTATCGCCGTTACTGCTGGCGGGAATAATGTCGATCAGGCTGAGATCCTTGCTGTTCAGTAACACCAGATTGCCGGGCAGGTAGTTGGCGGCCATCAGGTACTGGCCGTCGTCGGAAATAGCGAGATTGCGTGTGTTAATGCCGACGCGGACTTCGGCCAGCCAGGCCATGTTGTAAATGTCGTATTTACTGATCCAGCCATCACGTGAGGCAAAGTATACGTAGCGTCCATCCGGCGAGAACTTGGGGCCACCGTGCAGGGCAAAGCGGGTTTTAAAGCGGGTGATTGGGGTAAAGGTGTCGCCATCGAGCAGGGTTGCTGAGTGGTCACCCAGTTCCACCACGATAAACAGGTTCTGTGGGTCGGCACTGAACATCGGTTTGTCGTTGTCTGGTTGTGGGTAGTGTACGCGTGAGGCCTGAATATCGGCGGCGGTAAAGCTCAGCGGTTCGGCGGGCGGTGTGTAAATCAGATCAACCAGTCGGTTGAGTTTTTCTTCTGCAATCTGATTACCAAAGGCTGGCATCTGGGTCAGGGCGCGGCCGTGCAGAATGACGTTAAGCGCTTCCTGTTTTTTCAGCCGTGACAGGCTTTCCGGCAGTAAGGCCGGTCCCATGCCACCGGTGCGTTGCTGACCATGGCAGCCGGCGCAGTTGTCCTGGTAGATCTGTATAGCTTCAGGGTTGGCGGCGGTATCGGTTTCGGCCCATGCCTGCGCTGACAGAGTGCCAAGCAGCAGTGGCAGCAGCCAATGGTTAAACGGCTTCAGCATACAGAGACCTCCTCGGTCAGGGGGTGAAATTCGTCATAGGCGATGCCGGTGACGCTGCCAATGATCAGCAGCGCAGGCGGTTTTATGTTTTCGCGCGCAATCAGGTCGGGCAGTTGACTGAGTGTGCTGCGCAGTACGCGCTGGCGGTCGGTGGTGCCGCGTTCGATGACGGCAGCCGGGGTTGACGCGGCCAGCCCCGCTTCGCGCAGGCGGCGGGCAATGAGTGGCGTTGCGCCAATGCCCATGTAGAACACCAGTGTCTGACCTGGGGCCGCCAGTGCCTGCCAGTTCAGATCCAGTTCGCCGTCGGTTTTCAGATGGCCGGTAATCAGGGTGCAGCTCTGGGCATGATCCCTGTGGGTCAGCGGAATACCGGCATAGGTGGCGCAGCCGGAGGCGGCGGTAATACCGGGTACCACGCGGTAGCGGATACCAGCCTGACGCAGCTCTTCCACTTCTTCGCCACCACGGCCAAAAATATAAGGGTCACCCCCCTTGAGGCGTACCGTGCGCTTTCCTTCCTGCGCCAGTTTGACCAGCAGCTGGTTGATTTCACCCTGGGGTAACACGTGGTCACCGGCGGCTTTGCCAACGTAGATGGTCGGGCATTGTGCGGGAATCAGCGCCATGATGCCGGCACCGACCAGACGGTCGTAAACCACAACATCGGCCTGGCTGATCAGATTCAGTGCGCGCAGGGTAAGCAGGCCCGGGTCTCCAGGCCCGGATCCAACCAGGGCAACTTCGCCTGCTTGCAGCGGTGGGTCTCCCGGAACGGCGCTGAGCAGATGGCTGATGGTAGAGGCTTGCATAGTGTTCTCCGCAACTCAGGCCTGCAGCAGTGGAATCTGCTGTGGGCCATCTGGGTTAATTTCTTCGTCGGTCAGGTAGCAGGCAGGGTCTTCAGCCCAGGGATTACCGGTAAGCTGATAGGCGCGTACACGGGTATTGCCACCACAGATATCGAGGTACTGACAGCTGGCGCAGCGTCCTTCGACCGGGCGCGGGGTCTGGCGCAGGCCCAGCATCAGTGGGTCCTGAGTGTCGCGCCAGATGCTGCTGAAGGGTTGCTGACGCACGTTGCCAAGGTGATGGTTCCACCAGAAGGTGTCGGGGTGAACGTTGCCGAGGTTGTCGATGTTGGCAATGTTTACCCCGGATGAGTTGCCGCCCCAGTGCACCAGTTTCTGGCGCAGCAGCTCTGCCCGCTGTGGATAGTGCTCGCGTGCCCACTGCAGCAGCCAGATGGCGTCGGCGTCGTTGTTGCCGGTTACGTATTCGCGGCTTTTTCCCGCTTTCAGTTCGGCGTGGCAGCGGTCAAACAGCGCAGTCATGGCATCGCGGGTGGTGCGGCTGAAGGCGTCCTGCTTGCGGTTCTTGTTGCCCCGGCCGGCATAGTTGAGGTGTGACAGATAGAATTTGTCCACATCCAGCTGGTCCATCAGGTCCAGCATGCCCGGCAGCTGTGGGGCGTTTTCTTCGGTCAGGGTAAAGCGCCCGCCAACGCGGATGCCGTGTTCGCGGCACAGCATCATGGCGTCCAGCGAGGCGCGGTAGGCACCTTTCATTTGCCGGAAGCGGTCGTGGGTTTCTTCGTCACCATCGAGGCTGATGCCAACATAGTCAAAGCCGGCGCTGGCGATGGCGTGAATATTGTCCTGATTAATCAAGGTGCCGTTGGTGGACAGGCCGACGTAAAAACCCAGTTCGCGTGCTTTGTGGGCGATGTCGTAAATATCGGGGCGCATCAGGGGTTCGCCGCCGGACAGGATCAGGGCAGGCACTCTGAACTGACGCAGGTCTTCCAGCGTGCGGAACACTTCTTCGGTGTTCAGTTCGCCACGGAAGTGGGTGTCCGCCGAGGTGGAGTAGCAGTGTTTGCAGGTCAGGTTGCAGCGACGGATCAGGTTCCATATCACCACCGGGCCTGGCGGCTTGCGGGCGGGTGGCAGTGGCTGGCCGGACGTCAGCCATTCCATCTGTTGGGTCAGTCGGAACATAGGAACCTCCGGTTATTGGTTGGTGGCCGTCAGGCGCAGGCCGGTTTTTTTCAGAATGGCGCTGCTGAACAGCACGTCGTGGCTGAGGCAGCTGTCACCCAGCAGAGTCTTTATCTGTTGCAGCAGTTCATCGACCTGCGCGCGGCTGGTGCCGTGCACCATGGCGAACAGGTTATAAGGCCATTCCGTGCCGTGGGTCGGGCGCTGGTAGCAGTGACTGACCCAGCCACTGGCAGCCAGCCGCTGTCCGGCCTGTTGCAGCTGATCTGGTTTTATCTGCCAGACGCTCATGCCGTTAAAGCGGTAGCCGATGGCGTAATGATTCGGCACCAGGGCGATGCGGCGGATAACGCCGCTGTCCTGCATCTGTTGCAGCGCGCTGAGTACCTCTGCTTCTGTTACCGCAAGCTGTTCGGCCAGTGTCTGGTAAGGGTGTTCGGTAAGCGGCAGGCCATGCTGGGTGATGTGCATCAACTGTCGCTGCAGGGGGCTGAGTGTCGGCTCAGACGGGGAGGTAGAGCTGCACATGAAATTCCTGCTCCTTGGGAAAGTTAAGCATGCGGCAACCTGTGGCCAGCTCCAGTTCCTGCAGAACCTGTGGCACGTCTTGCGGACGCTCGCAGGCGAGTACAAACCAGATATTGAGCCGGTGATCGCGGCGGTAGTTGTGGGCGACTTCATGACGGGCGTTGATGATGGATACCACGCGGTCAAAGTCGTCCTCATCCGCATGGGTGGCCACCAGAGTGAAAGCGCCGCCGGCCCGTTCGATCTGGAACATGGGGCCAAAACGGCTGGCCAGTCCGCTGTCCAGAAACTGGCTGATGCGCTGCAGGATGTCGCTGCTGCTGGTGCCCAGTTCTTCTGCCAGCGCTTGATAAGGAGCGTGGCACAATGGCAATCCGTGTTGCAGACGGTTGATCAGCTGGCGGTTCAGTGGGTCGGCCAGCAGCAGTTGCTGATCAGTGGCCATGATGGTTGTCTCCACTGCGTACCGGCCGGAAATAACTGCCACCGCATTGTTTGAATTGACGGCGACTGAACAGTACATCGTACGAAAAGGCATGCAGTTCACAGTCGTTGCGCAGGTCGTTGATGGCCTGCAGTACCTGATCCCGTTCACGGCCGTGAATCATGCAGAACAGGTTATAGGGCCATTGTGGCCGGCGCGGGCGGCGGTAGCACAGGTTGACCTGGCCGGTGGCGGCGATGCGCTGGCCCAGCTCATCGACCAGATGGCCCGGCACGTCGAATACCACCATGGCATTGGCCTGATAACCGAGTTTGTGGTGATCAGCGATAGCGCCCATGCGGCGTATCAGGCCTTCCTGTTGCCAGCGCTGAATCAGCTGGTAAACCGTGGCTTCATCGCTGCCAACCTGACGCGCCAGTTGTTCGTAAGGGCGGCTGTGGATCGGCAGCCCCTGTTGCAACAGAAATTTCAGCTGCTGCTCAATGCTGTGTTGCGGATTCATGCTGACTCCCTGTCCATTGCAGTGGGAACCCCAGATTGATGTGGTAAGACTGCTCCATAGGCAGAATCAGTACCGGCCATGGATGGCAGGCGCAGATTTCCTGCAGTTTCAGTTGCAGCTGTTGTTCGCTGCTGGCGGTCAGGACAAACCACAGGTTGTACTGGTGTTCGCGCTCGTAATTGTGATTGAGACCGGCAAAGGCGTTGAGACGCAGGGCTTCTTCTTCCAGTTTGTGGGCGTCGACGGCCATGGCCACCAGGGTGCTGGCCCCAGCGCGCTGGTGGTCAAACACAGGACCAAAACGTTTAACCACGCCATACTCGAGCAGCTGATTAAGCGCATTAATGACATCGGTTTCGCTGCAGTTAAGTGCCGTGGCCATATCGGCAAACGGCGTCAGCGAGGCAGGTAGACTTTGCTGGTAACGGTCGAGAATGGCTTTCTGCAGTTCGCTCAGCGGTGGGTGCTGCATGCTCATCTCCTACAGGCCGGTCACGTGGGCGCGGCGGGTGAGGAATATACCGCTCGGGCTTTTAACCGGCAGGGTAGCCAGCTTCTGGTGAGTACGGGTGTCATACAGCTGCACCTCATTCAGGTCGCGTACGGATACCCAGACCTGTTCACCGCGGGGTGAAAATTCCATATGCAAAACGGCCGGGCCGGGTTGCAGCGTGTCGGTAATGGCCAGTGTTTCGGCATCGATAATCTGAATCTGGCCATTATCCGGATGGGCAAATGACACCCAGATTTCGCGGTTGTCCGGGCGTGACATAACGAATACCGGCTGGCCGGCCACCGGGATATGAGCCACCTGCTGCCAGCTGCCGGCGTCGATCACCAGCACCTGATGACGGCCGACGCCCGGTACAAACAGGTAGTTTCCGGCCTGGGCCCAGCCTTCCAGGTGCGGCATTTTGTACACAGGCAACGCCTGGTCTTTATCGCCATAGTCCGGCAGTACCCGCACCGGTGCCTGATCGTCGTGCCACAGATCAAGGCGCGCCATGCCCGGCTCGCCGAACAGACCGGCAACGTAGTAATGACCATTGGCGGTAATCAGGGCGTCGTATGGATTTTTGCCAATCTGAGCATGGCGCTTGATGCTGAATTGGCCATCGGCTGCGAAATGAGAGAAGTCGGCAATCTGCATCTCAGCGCCATCAAACAGGCTGAACACAAAACGATTACCGGGAGCATCGACCAGTCCCACGGTTTTGGATAATTTCTGTTGTCCGCTGGCGTCGGTGTAGGTGGCCGGAATATCGGCTACCAGCTCCAGCGTATCGGCACTGAATACGCGCACACCGCCCGGAGTGTAGTTGGAGACGGCAATCAGACTGCCGTCCTGCGAGATGGCTCCACCAATGCTGTTACCGCCCTGAACAATGCGTTTATCAATCTGCCCCTGCAGTATGTCGACCTTGGTGAGGCCGCCATCACGGCCAAAGACGTAGGCAAAACGTTCATCGCGTGAAAACACCACGGAGGCGTGGGATAAATCGCCAAGTCCGCTGACGGTATGCACAATGCGGCGGCTGCTGCTATTAAAAACCACCAGTTCGCCGCTTTCGCGCGCAATAATAACGCCTAGATCACCGCTGGCCTGATAACGCGTGGCTGGCGTCAGGACCGAACAGGCAGTGAGCAGGAAAAAGGCACTCGCGAGAAAAATTCGTTTCATCAGTCAGTCTCCGCTGGCAGGTGAATCAGTGTTTCCACCAGAAAATCGATATCGTCAGCCGACAGCAGTGGCTGCCACGGAGGCATGGCACTGCCGGGGATACCGTAGGTAATGATTTGCCGCAGATAAGCCGGATCGGAGCTGCGGATCTGGCCGGGCAGAAGAGAAGGGCCAAGGCCGCCTTTCAGGGTCATGCCATGACAGGAACCGCAATCATGGCGCAGTAAATGAACCAGCTGCTGCTGGCGCACCTCCGGCAGTTCTGACTGTGCAGCGGGTATCACCGCCATCAGTACAGCAAAGAACAAAAGACATTTTCCCTGGTGCATTGCCCTATCCATCATCGGACGAAAATCATATCCGGATGCTAGCTAATTCATAACGCACTTATGGTGACACAGCTCAAATGCAGCCAGCTCGCTGCTGGTGCTGTATGGGTAGAGAAAATACCTATTAATTTCCGGCAGTTACTGAAGCGAATTAATAAAAAATTAAAAATCATTCAGTCGATGACTGATATTCGGGCCGGTTCAGGAGCAGACCGGCGATAACCTGTTGCTCTGTAACGTCTGAGTACTCTTCATCAGCGTGTTTTTTCAGCCCGAGATCAGACAGCAGTACATGGTTGAAGCGGGTAATGCCGGCCTTCTCCAGACAATGGCGCACGCAGGCCAGCGGGCAGCCATCGATAGCAATGATGCTTTCTGCCTGGCGGGCTTTGCGTAACAGAGGTTTTACATTGCCGCCTACTCCGGCGATACACGACATTTCTGCCTGGCCGCTGCGGTCAAGGCGGACAGCGATACGGTTAGCCAGCTGTGCAACCTGGGAACAGCCTGAGCAGGAATAAACCAGTGGCAGGGTATTTTTTGCCATAAAAGTTATCCTAAATTAAAACCTGTTGTCAGGGTGTCTGGCGTTTTTCCGCTTGGCAATGAGGGGATTTACGACGGGCAGGGGAATTAACGAAATAACGGTTAATGTCTACCTATTTGTGAGTATGTGGCGGTATTGCTACCGCCACACATCAGGTCTTACTTGTGTGCCTGGCTGTTGAAGTACGCGGCCAGATCTGCGATGTCGGCATCGCTCAGAGTTTTGGCCATAGGTGCCATAATGGCGGCATTGCCACCGGTACGCTGACCGTCACGGTAGGCTTTCAGTGCAGCTTCCAGATAAGCCGGATGCTGACCTGCCAGTTTCGGATACATAGGCACCATACTGTTACCATCGACACCATGACAGGCGGCACATACGCCGGATTTTGCTTTGCCTGCTGCGGCGTCGGCAGCGATGGCACCATTGGACAGTAAGGCACCTGCAAGCGCAGTAATCACGATAAGATTTTTCATCTTCTTTCTCCTTGTTTTGCCGCAAGCGGCTTATGACTGCCACAGGGCAGCTGTTGTAACAGCAGATGTTGTCAGCAGCAGCCACAACATCAGCATTCTTCTGAGCATGGGCGGTGCATGCTTCAGTTCCATAAAATCATTAATAATCCAGATGCCTTTCAGTAAAGCTGCAGCAGCTGAAAATACGATCAGCGGCAGGGCAAACAGTGCTTCATGCGGAAACAACGCCAGGGTCAGAGTCAGCATACACATGATCAGCCAGCGCCAGCGCAGCGCAGTTGTTGCTGTCGTTACACCGCTTTTCATGTTCATCCCCGCATAAAGTAAAGCGCCGGAAACAATACGATCCACACCAGGTCCACCATGTGCCAGTAGGCAGCAACGCTTTCACTGTGGCTGATGCTGTTTTCATTGCGCCCGTTTTTTTTAAGAGCTCTGGCGTAAATCAGCACAATGACGACTCCGGCGACGACATGCATAAAATGAAAAAAGGTGGCCAGAAAATAAAAAGTAAAAAACGCGTCGTAATGCAGGGAGTAGCCATCGCTTAATAATGACTGGTATTCCCATAGTTTGACGCTGATATAGATCATGCCTGTCAGGGCTGTGGCGATAAAAAAACGGTAAGCCAGTGGTGACTGATGACGGACGCAGATAACTGCCCGGGCCACGCAGTAGCTGCCGGAAATTAATGCCAGGGTATTAATTACACCCGCCAGCGGATGTAACACAGCCATTCCGCTTTGAAAAAGATCAGGGTGGCTGATGCGCACCAGCGCCGAACCGGCAATTAATAAGGCGAACACGCCCAGTTCAGCACACAGGAAATACCACAGAGCCATATCCCCTGGCAGATATCCTGTTTCCGGCTGCTGAATCTGTTGCTGCATGTTCATTGCAGTTTACCACTCAGGTTCAGGTACAGGCCCGGTAATATGGCTGGCAGCTGATCGGCCCGGCTCAGACGGAAATATCCCTGATGGCCGAACACGTAAGGAATGTAATCCCCGGTACTCTGATCAATGGTGACGCAATAAGTAATAATCCCGGCGCGCCGTGCTTCCAGCAATGCCATGCGGGTGTCCTCCAGTCCGTAGCGGCCTTCGTACAGATCGAGATCATTGGGTTTGCCATCGGTCAGAATCAGCAGCAGACGCTTATCTGCCGGATGGTCATTAATAATATCGCCAGCCTGACGGATGGCGGCGCCCATGCGGGTGTAATAGCCGGGTTTCAGCGCCTGAATGCGGCCGTGAATGACGTTGTTCATGGGTTCGCGGAAGTTTTTGATCATATTCAGCCGCACATGATCACGGCGGCGCGATGAAAAACCATACAGAGCAAAATTGTCCTGGCTGGCATCCAGCGCCTCGCCGAGCAGGTGCAGGCTGTCACGGATCACATCAATGACCTGGCGTTCGTTGTTGGCCCAGGCATCCGTGGATAACGACAGATCGGCCAGCACCAGGCAGGAAAGATCGCGGCCTTGTGGCTGTTGCTGCTGCCAGACCCGGGCATGGCTGCTGGCATTCCCCTGCTGGCGCTGCACCTGATGCGTGATACAGGCGTTAAGGTCGAGGGCTTGACCCTGCAGCTGATGTTTCTGCCGCAGTGGCTGCTGGCCAAACGCAGCAAACTGGCGCCGCAGGCGCCGGGCCAGTGGTTGCAAATGAGGCGGCAGCGGTGCCGCAACGGCGGCGCGTGGCAGCATGGGAATTACGCGGCAGTAATCATTCAGCAGGCGCTGTTTGCGGTAGTCCCATTCAGGGTAGAGATTGCCTGTGCTGAGCGGGATGTCGTCCTCTGCAGCGCTGGGCAGATCCAGATCCAGACGGATACGCGATGCTACGCGCCCGCGGCTGGTGGACAGGGTGATGTTATCGAGATCTTCGGCGACCCGGCTGGCGTCTTCGTCGCCGGTATCGTCGCTGGCGCGGTCGAGCGGAATGAACTCGGACCAGGACAGCAGGCTCTCCAGGCGGAACAGCGTCAGACCATGACGGCTGTCCGGGTCTTCGGCGTAGCTGGCCTGACGGCGCAGACCGGCATTCTGCTGGCTGCTTCCGGCTCCCTGATCGTCACTGTCACTGTCACGCCGTCTGACCGGTGCTGCACCACTGTTGACGGCCGGATACAGCCACAGCGGAACCGGATCCGGGTCGCCGGGGCCGTCCGGTAGCTGAGTACAGGTCCCCGGATTCTGCAAGGCCTGCACTATGGCCTGCTCGCGGGCTTCGCCGCCACGACGCGGGCGGATACGTTGCCGGCGCGCGTTTGTTTCTGCGTCGACCAGACGCTGATAAACCGCGCTCAGGCCGGGGAAACGCCGCAGGCAGCGCAGCACCGCCTGTTGATTACCACTGAACCAGTTACCCTGTTCCGTCAGCGGATTGCAGGAGGCGAGCGCCGTCAGCCACAGGTAGAGGTCGCGGTTATGGCCCTCATCCGGATACAGAGCGATTTCTGCCGGCAGATACAGGGTGTCATGGTCACGCCATGCCAGTGGCCAGCGCAGTCCGGTACCGGCGATTTTCTGCAGCAGGTGGCGAGAGGAATGCACGCGGCGTTCGGCCGCCGCGCGTATATTCAGGCCAGCATCCCCCCCCAGAGCCCTGAGCACCAGCGCTAGCCGCTGTTGCTCATTGGCGAGAGAGGCACTGTGTTGCGGGTAGCTCAGCTGTGCCATGTGGGTTATCAGTTTGTGCCAGCGTATTCCGACGGCTTCTTCCACGGGATTACTCCTTGCTGCGGACCGGAATCTGCGCAGAAACAGGGGCTTCGCCGGCCTGCCAGTGCAGCAGCGGGCCTGCAGGATTGTTGCGTTGCACATCACGGCAGGCGCTTACGCACTGGCCACACTGAGTGCAGGTAATTTTGCGTTGCTTGCGTGCCCTTGCCGGCAGACGCATCGGGCAGGCCTGATCACAGGCCTGACAGTCGCGGCATTCGCGGCCACGCTGACGCTGAAAGTGAATGACCAGAGCTTTCGGGCTGATGCTCCAGATCAGACTCTGGAAAATACCTACTGCACAGCCATAGCGGCAGAACCAGTGACGCGCCAGAGTGAATTCCAGTGCAAACAGGGTGGTGGCTACCAGCAGAAAGATAAGGACATAGGGTTGTGGCTGCAGCTGCCATAGCTGACGCCATATATCGAGCGGTGGCCACAGATAACTGAGCAGACTGACCGCCCACAAAAATGCGCTGGCGAAGATCCATAACGCAATCACCAGGTGCGCGCCGCGCCGGGCCGCATGGCTGGGTTTTTCCCAGACGGAGCGACGCCCGAGCCAGTGCTGCATTTTCTGATCGAGTAATTCCACCATGCTGAAATGCGGGCACAACCAGCCGCAGTAAATCCGGCCATAGCGCCAGACCAGTACGATCAGTAATACCAGCGTGCATAGTACCGGCAGCGCCAGTCGCAGCAGCAGATTGGTGGTAACTGATGTGGCGTCCTGTCCGGCACTGGGCAGCAGATTAAGCGTCCAGTCGGAGCCAAAAATAATAAAATTTCCGCGGCTCAGATCGAGGCGGAAAATATCCAGAACCGGTGCCAGCACAAACAGCAGAAAAAACAGGCTGCGCAGCAAAAGGCGGGTGACAGGCAAACGGTTCGGCATAGTGTCAGGGCCGCCGTCAGGCGGCCCGCTCCATTCAGGCGTTGGCGGCCAGGGCTGGTGCCTGGTCACGGGTGCGGCCAGCGACCAGGAAGCTCGCCAGATACATGAATACGCCGACGGTGAATGCCATACCAGCCACCAGACGCGCCCAGTAAACCGGCACGATCAGGTCCTGAGTCGCCATAAAGCCAAGGGCAATACCATCCGCTGGCACACGCTGCTGCATCACCTGAATGACGCCGGCTGCGGTCAGCAGTAAGGTAATGGCAAGCATTGACAGACACATCACCCAGATTGAGGCAATTTCCATCTTCTGTGCTGCCGGGCTGTTACTCTGGCGACCATTCAGTTGTGGCCAGGCGAAGGAGATAATCGCCAGCACAATCATGACGTAGGCACCGAAGAACGCCAGGTGGCCGTGGGCTGCGGTAATTTGTGAACCATGGGTGTAATAATTCACCGGAGCCAGGGTGTGAATAAAGCCCCACACGCCTGCGCCGAGGAAGGCCATAATGGTACAGGCCGATGCCCAGGTCATTGCCGCTTTATTCGGATGTTCACGACGACGCTGCTTGATCATGCTGAAGGCAAACACCATCATCATAAAGAACGGCAGCGGTTCAATGGCGGAGAAGACAGAGCCAATCCATAACCAGTAATCCGGTGTGCCAATGTAGAAGTAATGGTGGCCGGTACCAAGAATACCGCTGATCAGTGCCATGCCGATGATCAGGTACAGCCATTTCTCCACCACTTCACGGTCGACGCCGGTGGTTTTGATCAGAATAAAGGCCAGAATGCTGCCCAGAATCAGTTCCCACACGCCTTCCACCCACAGGTGCACAACCCACCACCAGAAATACTTATCCAGGGTCAGTGAGCTTGGGTTGTAGAACGAGAACAGGAAAAATACGGCCAGACCCAGCAGGCCTGTGATCAGAACCATATTAATAACGGTTTTGCGTCCGCGCAAAATGGTCATGCCGACGTTAAACAGGAAGCCCAGGGCAACAATCACAATCCCCACTTTGGTAATGGTGGGTTGCTCAAGAAATTCGCGTCCCATGGTTGGCAATATGTCGTTGCCAGTGATTTCTGCCAGTGTGGCATAAGGCACAGAGAGATAACCGATAATGGTCAGAGTACCGGCAACGGCGTAGGCCCAGAACAGAATCCACGCCAGTTTCGGACTGAACAGTTCGCATTGGGTTTCTTCAGGAACCAGATAATAAGTTGCACCCATAAATCCGCACAGCAACCACACAATCAGCAGGTTGGTGTGCACCATGCGGGCGACGTTAAAAGGAATTTCGGGGAAAAGAAAGTCGCCGATGATGTACTGCGTGCCGAGAATCAGACCAAAAACGATCTGACCGATAAACAGCAGTATGGCAAAGGCGAAGTATGGTTTGGCAACAGCCTGACTTTGATACTTCATGGTTTACGTCCTTAATTAAATAACACTGGTTATCAGCGGTTAACCTTCGATGCCTGGTGGCCAGTCGTTGGTGTTAATGCGTGATGTCCAGATTAAGAATTCGGCAAGATCGTTCAGCTCTTCATCGTTGAGATGGAATTGCGGCATCTGACGACGGCCTTCAACACCGGTTGGCATGGCTTTCAGCCAGGCTGAAAAATACGCTTTGAATACGGCTTCGTTTTCCATGCCACGGCGTTTAAATACGTTGCCCAGTTCCGGCGCAAAATAAGCACCTTCACCCAGCAGCGTGTGGCAGCCGATACAGTTGTTTTCTTCCCAGAGAGCTTTGCCGTGGGCAACCTGCTCCGTCAGCTGATCGCGGTTTTCACGCTTAGGCAAAACCGTGACAGTATCAAAAGTGAGTGCGACAAAGAGCAAAAAGAAAAATGCACCTCCGCCGTAGTAAATATTGCGGGCCATGCCCTTGGTAAAACGTTCCGACATAATATTTCCTCTTCTTGAGCTTAAACACTGTGCTCCGGCGGCATCGGAAAATGCGCGCGGATAACATCTTCAATGGCTTCCTGCGTCGATGGGTCATCACTCAGGGTTTCGGTCAGAGCGGCGCGGCAGGCAGCGGCGTGACTCAGGCCGCTGTTGATCAGTTGCGCACACAGAATTAACAGACGTGTGGACGGGGCTTCTTCAAGATCGCTGTCGCGCAGACTGCGTAATGCCTGAGCGGCCATTACCAGGCCATGGGCAATCTCCTGAGAAATTCCGGTTTCGTGGCAGACAATACTGATTTCCTGTGCCGTATCCGGGTAATCAAAGGACAGGCTGACAAAGCGCTGGCGGGTGCTGGGTTTCAGGCCTTTCATCAGGTTGCGGTAACCCGGGTTGTAAGACATCACCAGCATAAACCCCGGCGCTGCCTGTAAGCGTTCACCGGTACCGTCGAGTGGCAGGATGCGCCGGTCGTCGGTCAGCGGGTGAATAACCACAGTTGTATCTTTGCGTGCTTCAATCACTTCATCCAGATAGCAGATGGCGCCTTCGCGCACAGCACGGGTCAGTGGACCGTCCTGCCAGAAGGTGCCGTCCTTGCCGATCAGGAAGCGGCCAATCAGATCGGCGGCGGTAAGATCGTCATGACAGGCCACCGTATACAGTGGTCGTTTTAAGCGGCTGGCCATGTGCTCAACAAAACGGGTTTTTCCACAGCCGGTGGGGCCTTTAATCATGACAGGTAGCTGGTTTTTACTGGCATGAAGAAATACATCAACCTCATTACCTTGTGGGCAATAGAAGCGTTCTTCATGGTTATTGAGGTGATATTTTTCGGCGATATTCATGGCTTGTTCCATAGCCGGTATTCAGGCGTGTAATGCTGGTATTTTCAACCCAATCCATAAATACCGAATCATGGGCATAAGCATACCTAATAAGGGGTAGTGCCAATATTGCATGGTATTTTATACCTGATTTTTTGGTGGGACTGATGGCTATGCTTATCTTTATCTTGTTGAAAAATATAGAAATTTAATTTTCTTGCTGGTCGTATTTCTATTGTGTTCGGGTTTATATAACCAGTGGCTGGTTTTATTTACCATAAAAATAAAAAGTTAAAAATAATGATTTAACTTAGCTGAAATAAATGACCTGATAATTCGTTGATCTGCATCAGTTCTAATATCGCCTGAGGCACTAGGATCTTTTTACAGATGAGGTGCGGCTGGCTGGAGCGTGTTTTTACCGTGGGTCAGCAGTAAGGAACTGGATTACATTACAAGCACGAGAGAGGAAGAATCATGAAATTTCTGAAGCATCCGTTGTGCGTGGTTGCGGCGACATTCAGTCTGGCGGTGGCTGCAGCCCCGAATCCGGAAAATGCCAATGCAGCGTATCAGGGAGAAGCATCGGCAGTTGATCCTGCCAGTCTGCGGGTGGTGCACAGTGAAGGGGCACCGGATCTGACAGAAGATGAATTCGCACAAGCGAAAGAGATCTACTTTCAGCGTTGTGCTGGCTGCCATGGTGTGTTGCGTAAAGGGGCAACCGGCAAGCCGCTGACACCGGATATTACCCAGGAGCGCGGTCTGCCGTATCTGGAAGCTCTGATCAATTACGGTTCACCGGCGGGTATGCCGAACTGGGGCTCATCCGGCGAATTCACGCCAGAACAAGTCACGCTGATGGCCAAGTATGTGATGCATGAGCCGCCAACGCCTCCTGAGTGGGGTATGGAAAAGATGCGTGAGTCCTGGAAAGTTCTGGTGAAGCCTGAGGATCGTCCGAAGAAGCAGCTGAATAAGCTGAACCTGCCTAACCTGTTTTCCGTTACCCTGCGTGATGACGGCAAAATTGCGCTGATTGATGGCGATACCAAGAAAATTGTCACCACCATTGAAACCGGTTATGCCGTGCATATTTCCCGTTTATCGGCGTCCGGACGCTATCTGTTTGTGATTGGCCGTGATGCCAGAATCGATATGATCGACCTGTGGCCTAAGACACCAGTCCGTGTGGCTGAGATTAAAGTTGGCCTGGAAGCGCGTTCTGTAGAAACCTCAAAATATGAAGGTTTTGAAGATAAATACGCCATTGCCGGTTCCTACTGGCCGCCACAATACACCATCATGGATGGCGAAACTCTGGAGCCGATTAAAATTGTCTCCACCCGTGGTATGACAGTGGATAAGCAGGAATACCATCCAGAGCCACGCGTTGCGGCAATTATCGCATCGCATGAGCATCCGGAGTTTATCGTTAACGTGAAAGAAACCGGCAAAGTTCTGCTGGTGAACTATGAAGATATCGACAACCTGAGCGTAACGGAAATCGGTACTGCGCCTTTCCTGCACGACGGTGGCTGGGACGTTTCACACCGCTACTTCCTGACAGCGGCAAACCAGTCCAACAAAGTGGCGGTGATCGACTCGAAAGAACGTAAAATGGCCGCACTGGTCGATGTGGGTAAGATTCCGCATCCGGGTCGCGGCGCTAACTTTGTACACCCGGAATTTGGTCCGGTGTGGGCAACCAGTCACCTGGGGGACGACAGTATTACCCTGATCGGTACTGACCCGGATAAGCATGCGGCTAATGCCTGGAAAGTGGTTAAGGTTCTGAAGGGGCAGGGTGGTGGATCGCTGTTTATTAAAACGCATCCGAAGTCAGATCACCTGTATCTGGATACACCATTTAACCCGGTAGCCAGCGTCAGTCAATCGGTTGCAGTGTTTAATATCAAGGATCTTGATAAAGGCTATACCGTGCTGCCGATTGCCGAATGGGCTGGTCTGAAAGAGGGCTCCCGCCGGGTCGTTCAGCCTGAGTTTAATGCCGAAGGCAACGAAGTCTGGTTCTCGGTGTGGAACGGTAGGGAAGAAGAGTCTGCCATTGTGGTGGTAGATGATAAAACGCTGAAACTTAAGAAGGTAATTAAGGATAAGCGTCTGATTACTCCTACCGGTAAGTTCAACGTTAAAAACACTCAGCACGACATTTACTGAGTGTATTAAAAAGGAAGCCCGGATTATTCCGGGCTTTTTTTTATTTAATATCGAGCTTTTGTGCCAGCTTGTGCAGATTGCTTGGATCAAGGGAAAACGCCCTTGCTGTTTTGCTCCAGCTGCCTTTATGACGTTGCAGTTCACGCATAATGACTACCCGCTGGAAGTACTGTACCGCTTCTTTCATTGGCATGCCCTGCGTTGCCGAAATAATGGTTTCAGCTTTGTCGTCTGACATGATTAAGGCTGAATCCACCTCTGCTATATCCAGATCCAGCAACCGGCTGTCGAGAGTGACAATATCGTGCTTTTGCGCGCCCCTGCTTAAGGCCTTAATGGCGGCGCGGCTGATAACATGTTCCAGCTCGCGTACATTACCAGGCCAGTTGTACTGCAGCAGAGCTGCTGAGGCATCAGGGCTCAGGCGTAAGCTGCGCAAACCAAGACGGGCTCTGTTCTGTTCGAGAAAATACCCGGCCAGTAATGGGATGTCTTTTTCGCGCTCGCGCAGTGGTGGGATAGGGACGGGATATACCGATAAACGATGGTAAAGATCGGCACGGAAAGCACCGTCTTTAATCTGCTTGCGCAAGTCACGGTTAGTGGCGGCCACAATGCGTACATTGACCTGCTTCAGCTTATCACTGCCGAGGCGCTGAATTTCGCCATTCTGCAGCACCCGCAGTAATTTTGCCTGAACCGGTAGCGGCAGCTCGCCAACTTCATCCAGAAAGAGTGTGCCTTTATCGGCGCTTTCAAAGCGGCCTGCCCTGTCTGAGCCTGCGCCGGAAAAGGCTCCTTTTACATGGCCGAACAGCTCGCTTTCTGCCAGGTTTTCCGGCAATGCCGCGCAATTAATGTATACCATCGGCCGGTTGGCCCGGTCTGATTTGCGATGCAGATAAGCAGCAAACAGCTCCTTGCCCACCCCGGTCTCACCGAGCAGAAGGACAGGAAGGTCGGACATGGCAACCACATCCAGTTCATGCCGTATGGCCTTAATAGCATCCGAGTGACCAATAATGTCACCGGCGGCATCGGCATTGGCCATCGCCGGATGTTCTGCAAGGCGGTTGCGTTGCAGAACTGCAATTTTGTCTTCCAGGGTATGCAGGCGGATGATGGTTTCAAGAACCGGCCGGCAGGTCTGGAGTTCGCTGAGCGTCTGTGTGAATGCGCCCGGTGTCAGGGAGTCGAGCGTCAGCGCCCCCCAGGCTTCGCCGTCACAGTAAAGTGGAATACCGATACAGTCATGCACGGGCAGGGGATTGCCTGGCTGGCTTTCCAGCAGGCCGTCATAGGGGTCGGGCAACGGGCTGTCTGCGGGAAAGCGCAGGCCGTCAGAAGACGTCATAATGGCTGTCAGTCGCGGATGTTGTGCCAGTACAAAACGTCTTCCCAGCGTTTCTGCAACCAGACCGCTTGTGGCTTCCGGTTTAAGGAAATCACCCCGTAAGCGTAACAGCACAACAGCGCCACAGTTAAAGTGCTGCCGTATTAACTGTGTGATTTTTTCGTAACAGCTTGTCGTGCACTCCTCGTTCATCAGTCTGATGAGGTCATTAATAATCATGATGTATTACCGGTGAAAATAACCTTTCAGTAAATATTACCCGAGTTTATTTTGGTTTTTTATACCCACAAATTGCCTGTCGCCTCATGTGGCCTGCTTTATGTTTATGGCCTGTATCTTGCTGGATCTGCATAAATCGAATAAACGGAGATTCTATGGAAATGTTACAGCGACCATTGTGTGAAGTGGCAACCAGTGTTCCTGGTGCATCAGGTATTTTGCGTGAATTTAATATTAATTTCTGTGCTCAGGGAGACGTCACACTTGAGCAGGCTTTAAAGGCCTGTGGTGCTGATGTGCAGGAGGTGAGCGGGAAGATCCGGAGCGTGGCTGACGAAACCAATATCAAAGACTGGTCTGAATACTCAAGTAAAGAACTGATCTCATATATTCTTGAGCGATTTCATGAGCGCCACCGCCAACAGTTGCCTGAGCTGATTATGCTGGCCACAAAAGTGGAACGTGTGCACGGTGACTCACCGGCATGTCCGCAGGGGTTGTCTGCCCTGTTGCGTGATGTGAAGGCGGACCTGGAAAATCACATGCAGAAAGAAGAGCAGATATTGTTTCCTATGCTGGCCGGTGGCATGTATCCCGGTGGTCCTATCAGTGTGATGCAGGGTGAGCACGATGATCATCTGCAGACCATCGCTGATATTCTGCGCATAACCAATGAGCTGCAGTTGCCCTCGGGTGGCTGTACCAGCTGGCGTAATCTGTATCTGGGACTTACAGAGCTTATCAACGATCTGATGGAGCACATTACGCTCGAGAATTACTTCCTGTTCGTGCCTGAACGTCAGGTCAGAGATGGTTCATGTTGCGGCTGTTGCCAGTAATCCGGCCCAGAACCGGGTGGTATACCTCTAAATTTCCGTTGCCTGTGAATGGAGGCTGCATACACTGAAAGGGTTGCCGATGGCCCGCGACCGGATGAATCTTCCGGGGTCGTGAAAAATCTCCATTGCCGCAGTATTTGAGGGTTAGGTAATGTAGAGTGTAGCGGCCGGGTCATCGGGCTTATTCCGAATAAATTTACCGGGTGAATCATGCAGATCGAAAGTTACGAAGACCTGATTATGGCAGCCATGGAGCAGCCAGAGCCTCAGCGTCTGCTCTTTGTCTTTGCAAAATCAGAGCTGCCGGAAGGGTACAGCAGTGAGCAGCAGGAGCGTTTTGGTCGCGGTGAGGGCGGCGTGCTTACCCCGGTGTTATGTGTAGACAAGCTGCCGGGTGAGGTGATGCATTTTCACGAGCTGGTGCAGGAGTCGGAAAATACCGGTATTCACTGGGATGTCGCCTTTGTCGGTGCTATGGCCGGTCGTGCCGGCTTTCCACCCTCTTCGGATGAAGCAGGTCAGCCGCTGCAGATGATGATGAGTAATATCAATTCCGGCATGATTGCTCACCTGCTCACGTTTAACCGCAAGGGCGAGATGATTGCTCTTTACTGAGCAAGCTGTCTGTTTACGGTGTTTTGAACTGAATTCTTTTCAGAAGCTGGCTGACTCTTTCCGGTAGGCGTTCTGCCGGATCGATTCTGTCGAGAAGATTTTTCAGCTCCAGTCCCAGTTCTGTGTCGCCGGTAATCAACAGCCGGCGACGGAAGAACAGGGTGTCCGGGTCTGCATTGCGGTTTATGATATCCAGTATGCTCTGCAGGTCTGCCCTGAACCTCACTTCTTCCACTTTGGCGGGCACACCAATCTGTAACTTGTTCCCATCCGATGCCACGCTGAAGCTGAAGTTGAGATCGGGTATTTCTATTCGTGCGACACGATTTTTCAGAAATAAAAAGTCACCGGATTTGATTTCGGGTTCCAGAGTTCTGTTAATAATTTTACTGATTACCAGCTGCTGAACTGCGGAAGGTGCCTTCTGACAGAAGATACGCATGACTTTCAGCAATGAATAGCTTATGCCGGGAAGTGCCTGGTTCTCAGTTTGCATTTAACAGCTCGCTCGATTGCATGTAACCGGAATTAAGAACGCATACTAGATTGGCATCTTTTATCGGGCAAACCTCCCTTGTGGGTATATTTTATTTACCCCCACGTAGATTTTCGCTGATACATAGCCTGGCTCTAATATAGAGGTTGAACCTTTAAAAAGAGAGCAGCTTATGGAGTTGCTTTGTCCTGCGGGAAGTCTTCCGGCACTGAAGGCTGCAATTAATCAGGGAGCTGATGCCGTTTACGTTGGTTTGCGTGATGAAACCAATGCCCGTCATTTTGCCGGTCTGAATTTCAATAAGGATAATCTGCAAGAAGCTGTACGTTATGTGCATGGCAGCCGGCGGCGGATTCACGTAGCCATCAACACGTTTGCGCACCCGGATAATTGGCCGCGCTGGCAGCAGGCGGTTGATACGGCCGTTCAGGCGGGTGTTGATGTACTGATTCTGGCGGATATCTCTTTGCTGGCGTACGCCGCTGAACACTATCCCCATGTCGAAACGCATCTGTCGGTGCAGGCTTCTGCAACCAACCCTGCAGCGATAGATTTTTACCGGCAGCTGGGCGTAAAGCGTGTGGTGTTGCCACGGGTTCTGTCCATGCCGCAGGTTCGCGCCTTATCCCGCACCTGTGACATGGAGCTTGAAGTGTTCGCCTTTGGCAGCCTCTGTATTATGGCGGAAGGGCGGTGCTATCTCAGTTCCTATATGACCGGCGAATCACCCAATACCGCCGGTGCCTGTTCACCGGCTGCCTTTGTGCGCTGGGACGAGCAGGCCGATGGGACACTGGAGTCGCGCCTCAATGGCGTGATGATTGATCGCTTCAGCGCGGATGAGAAAGCAGGCTACCCAACCTTGTGTAAGGGCCGGTTTTCTGTTGGCGATGAGCTCTATCATGTTCTGGAAGAGCCGACCAGCCTGAATACCCTGGAATTATTGCCTGAGCTTTATCAGGAAAATATTGCCTCGCTGAAAATAGAAGGCCGGCAGCGCAGTCCCGCGTACGTGGAGAAAATTACCCGGATATGGCGTCAGGCGATTGATCTGGTGAAAGAAAGTCCGGATCGCTATGCCGTGCGTGATGAATGGAATCAGGTTGTCAGTTCGTTATCTGAAGGGTGTCAGACAACGCTCGGAGCTTATCACCGGAAGTGGAAATAAATTATGAAAATTTCACTGGGCCCCATTTTGTATTACTGGCCAAAAGAAAAGGTCGAAGCTTTCTACCGTGATGTCGCCGACAGCGATGACATTGATGTGGTTTATCTGGGGGAAACAGTATGCCCGAAGCGCAGCGAATTGTTTCTCAAAGATTATCTCGATATCGCCCATCAGCTGCGGGAGGCCGGTAAACAGGTGCGTTTGTCGACCATGACCTTGCTGGAGTCGCCGGGTATGGTCAGAGATCTGGTGCGCTGTATTGATAATGGCGAGTTTATGGTGGAAGCCAATGATATGGGCGCGGTATTTCTTGCTCAGCAAAAAGGTGTTCCCTTCGTCGCCGGTGCCGCCATTAACTGTTACAACCAGCATACACTGAAATATCTGGTTAATGCGGGTATGCAGTGCTGGGTGATGCCGGTTGAGCTGTCGAAGGAATGGCTGGCGGATATACTGAGTCAGGATGTTGTGCAGGATATCCGCAGCTGCTTCGATGTCGAAGTTTTCGCATTTGGTCACATGCCTCTCGCCTGGTCTGCGCGCTGTTTCACCGCCCGTGCGGAAAATCGTGCCAAAGATCAGTGCGGACTGTGCTGTATTAATTATCCGTGCGGGCGCAGCGTTACCAGTCAGGATGGGCATCAGGTATTTATTCTTAATGGTATTCAGACCCAGTCCGGACACAGGTATAACCTGATTAACCAGCTGCCGCATATGCATGGTCTGGTCGATATGGTGCGGCTGAGTCCGCAGGTGGAGGATACGTTGTTATGGGCGAAGCGTTTTCACAATAATCTGCATGGCGGACAGAACTACTGTCTGGGGGAATTTGAAAGTAATGGCTACTGGCTTAAACTGCCGGGTATGTCCCGTATGGAATCTGTAAATCATTATGAAAGCTGAAGCCCGCATTGGAATTCTTACTGTAAGCGATCGTGCCAGCGCCGGAGTCTATGAAGATCTCTCTGGTGCAGCTATCCGCGAAACGCTTTCGGAGTACCTGACGTCACCATGGCAGGCTGTTTATCGTGTAATTCCTGACGAGCAACCACTGATTGAGCAAACCTTACGCGAGCTTACGGACGATGAAGGTTGTTGCCTGGTCGTGACCACCGGCGGGACTGGTCCTGCTGCGCGTGATGTGACACCTGAGGCTACTGAGGCCGTATGTGATCGTATGATGCCAGGCTTTGGCGAGCTGATGCGTATGGAATCTCTTAAATACGTACCGACAGCAATATTGTCGCGGCAGACGGCAGGGCTGAGAGGGGATTCTCTTATTGTTAATTTACCAGGAAAGCCAAAAGCCATCCGCCAGTGTCTGGATGCCGTTTTTCCGGCCATCCCATACTGTATTGATCTGATGGATGGACCGTATCTGGAATGTGACGAGGCGGTTATCAAAGCGTTTCGTCCAGCAAAATAGCGTATTCCAACCATTGCCGTGAGTACTCACAAAGGGGTAGGGCGATACCCTGAGTACCTTGAGCGTCCGCTGGCCGGTTCTGCGATAATAAAAGTTGATACCCCGTGATATGGGGCGGGAATTTTTATGCTCAGAACTTCCGGTTCGTCAAGGACTCTGGTTTACACCGAGGCCGGTGGCGGGTCCACAGGCACACCGCTTATCCGGCATGATATATTTGCGCTTATGGCAGGCTCTGCAATATGGATGTTGTGGAGTGTGCTGGTGGTTATTATTTTTGATACCGGCTATCCATTTTCCATCAGTGAGCTTTTCTCACTGATTGCTACTGCTGGTCTGAGTGGTGCCTCCGTTCGCTTGGGTAGTGGCTTTCTCATAAAGAATACGCCGGTCGTTGTTGTCTGGTTTATTAGTCTGTTATTGCTGATACTGCCCTTATCGCTGTTGATCAGCGCTTTTTTCACGCAATCGCCATCCTTCTGGCATTTTCAGCTTGCTGCAATCAGTTCCGGAATCGGCGCTGTTTTTCTGCCGCTTCGCGCCTGCATGACGGACTTTGGTCAGAGCACTGCACGTATCGAGCAGGAGGCGCGGTCCGCACTGGCGGACAGTGGACTTATTGTGGCCCAGGTTGTACTGCCTGTTCTTGGCTTTATGCCGCTGGCAGGTTGGCTGACGACGCTGCCGCTGGAGTACAACAGCAGCCATGTTCTGGGGCGGATTTCTGCTGGTTCCGGTTTCAGTATTTTTTCAGCTTTATCTGTGTTTTTTTTGTTGCTGCTGGTCGCAATCAGCCGTGCGCTGCCAGCCTTTCTTGCTGAGCGGCGCAGAGTACTTCCCGCTTTGCGTACTTTGCTGATTTATACGGTTCTGACGGGGATCAGCTTTCTTCTGGTATACGGCGTCGGTGCTGCACATTCGCTGGGTGACATTATTCTCGCGGGACTGCTGATTATTGTTATAACGATTTTCCTGCTGCTTATGGTATTTTCGCGAATTCCCCGTGGCAGGGAAAGTGGATTTTTACCCATGATGGCCAATCGCAAGCTGCAGCTGCTGTCACTTCTGCATTTGATGGGGGCGGGCTCGATGCTGGGTTTTTCCGCGTCTCTGCCGCTGCTGGGAAAAGAGTTTTTTGATCTGCAGTGGGTGGGTGGCGATATTTACCTCAGTAATCCGTTAGGTACGGGCATCCTGACGTATGTGTGGTTGTTGCCTGTTATTGCAGTCATCACCCGGGGTATCAGTGCCTGGTTGGCAAGGTACTACAAGCCGGAGTGGATTAATCAGTCTGCTTTGCTGCTGATGCTGGTGAGTGTGATCGTGCTGGCTGCAAGTTTTGAGTACCTCAGTGAAAACCGTAACTACATAGCCTTCTTTTTTCTGGTGTTGGTTTTTTTTATCGGTTCCGGATTGTCGGCGGGCAGTGTCTTTTATCAGATATCAAAGGCCTTTCCTGCGGCCTCTATGCCGCAGGTTATGACCTGGATCGGCGGAATTTCATCCTTCGGTGTTTTTTATATCGCCAATATGTTTTCCAGTCACCACAACGCGCTGAATCCCGGATTAATTCTTTATAGTTTTTCATTGTTTTATGGTGTCGGGATGCTGCTTAACTGGTTCTTCTTCTTGCGCAGGAGAAGTGAGCTGTCATTCTGAAATGTGCTCCGTCATGCGGTTGTCGTCTTGGAGTACTCTGGTATAAATTCGAAGTACACTCCGGTTCCGCCATCGGCTCTGGCCTGGATTCTGACTTCACCGTTAAGCTGGTGTGAGCGTTCCTGAATAATCGCAAGGCCATAGTGGTTAAGTTTCTCCGGGTTGGTATCAATACCAATTCCGTCGTCTTCTATGCTCAGCATAATTTTGTTATCTGATGTCGCCGTCAGTTTTATCAGGATGCGCTTCCCGTGAGAGTGGTTAATCGCATTCTGGCAAGCCTCACGGATAATCTGCAGCAGATGAATTTCTTCCTGTGGGCTCAGTGGGGCATGAACAATGTCATAATCCAGGGTTATTTCCATGGAAGACTGTTCCTGGAACTGCTCAACAGTTTTCTGCAGTGCGCTGATAAGCCCTTTACCATCGACTTTAAGGCGGAATGTCGTCAGTAGTTCACGGAGTTGGCGATAGGCTGAATCAAGACCATTTTTGAGCTCATGGGATACATCCATCATGATGGCCTGATCATGTTTCGCCAGCGCCCGGTTCAGGCGGGTTACCTGAATTTTCAGATAGGACAAAGCCTGGGCCAGAGAGTCGTGCAATTCCCGGGCAATGGTATTCCGCTCATTCATCAGTGTTATACGGCGGATTTTTTCCTCCTCTCCCTGCAGGCTGAGTGCGATGGCAAACTGCGCGGCTACCGAGCGTAGTAATTCATCCTGCCATTGCTGGATGTCATCGTGGCAGTTGCCATGGATGACCAGAACGCCGTATTCGGTATTTTCCCGGGATATGACATAACGCAGTTGTTGGTCTGTGCTGCTGTTTCCGGCAACGCAGTCACGGCAGTTGCGGCTAGCGCAGTCCGGATCGTTGTCTTTTGTGCCATTCACCTGCAGATAGGGAATGTCCCCGCTTTCCGTGAGCAGGCAAAGCTCGATATCCGCAATGCCGGTTACCCTGGATAACTCACGGATAATCTGGCTGAAATCGTCTTTTCTGATCTCATGTGTGCTCGTCTGCCACGCCAGTTTGTAGAGGAAGGTGAGTGTCGTATTGCTGTTTCTCAATTCGGTGGTTTTTTCGTCGACTTGCTTCTCCAGCGATTCGTACATGTAGGCAATGGCACGACACATCTGATTGAACGATTTAGAAAGCAGACTGAGCTCATCCTGCCCCTCTGTATTGGGCAAGTTGCAGGTAAAATCACCACGCCCAATCTGGCGTGCGGCATTTGTCAGCTCGGCAAGGGGCAGTGTCAGGCGCAGATACACCCAGTAAATTGCTGCTACCGACAGAATGACAGTGATAAAGAACGCGATAACCTGAAAAGTGCGTATGGCGCGGATTTTTGCTTCTGCATTTTTCTGAATGCCGAGTACCAGAGTGTTCAGGCCGATAACAAAATCATCCACCAGTCTGAGCTTCTCTGCGTCACTAAGGTCAGCGCTTTTAAGGCTGCTTTGTACATTGCCCCAACGTGACTGCAGCAGTTCAAACAACTCTGTTAAGTTTGCTTCGCGGATAACGTTACGCATCACCGGATCTTCCCAGGCGGAATTAACGACGCTTCTGGCATCCTCACGTACGCTTTCGCTGCTGGCATAGCGATAGCTTTGCATGCGCAGTGAGCCGGCCACGTTAATCGCGTAGGCGTCATTATCTGCCTGGTCTGACAGCCAGTAAGACACCAGAATGGTGGACACTGCCATGACGATAATCGCGGTCAGAGACAAATTGATTTTGGTGATAACGGAGTAGCGATTCATAAAATCCAGCCCAAAAATTATGCCTTATTGTAGCGATAAGCGCCGGGGGATTTATAGCATGGTGTTTAGTTGATAATTGTTATCAAAAAGCCCTGGTTAATAGTAGCTACCACCCTTGACTCTGCGTCTTGGCTGTCTCCCCTTCCTTAATTCGTTCTGAAATAAAAAAGCATTACAAAACAATGGCTTGCGTAATTCATGATGTACCCATAAATGGGTAGTCTGGTGCGGTTTCTGCCATTTTCGGTCTGCGCTGCCCCATCGTTAATTTAATCCATATGAGTAGACTGTTGCTGAATGTTTCTGCCCGTCCTTACGGATGCAATCAGGAGTTAGCTATGAGTCATCTGCTCGACAAGCTGCGTTTTTTTAAAACAAGCAAAGAGCCCTTCGCCAATGGGCACGGCGTTGCCACAGACCAGGATCGCAGTTGGGAGAAAGGTTATCGCCAGCGTTGGCAGCACGATAAAATCGTACGCTCTACACACGGCGTGAACTGCACCGGTTCGTGCAGCTGGAAAATTTATGTGAAAGATGGTCTGGTGACCTGGGAAACCCAGCAAACCGATTATCCGCGTACCCGTCCTGATCTGCCGAATCATGAGCCTCGCGGTTGTCCGCGTGGTGCCAGTTATTCCTGGTATATCTACAGCGCCAACCGTCTTAAATATCCGAAAGTCC
Organism: Thalassolituus sp. LLYu03; assembly: GCF_050507655.1. Classification (GTDB taxonomy): domain Bacteria; phylum Pseudomonadota; class Gammaproteobacteria; order Pseudomonadales; family Oceanobacteraceae; genus Venatoribacter. Next base: position 4,046,932 of record NZ_CP191496.1, read on the forward strand.
GTGGTCAGCTGATGAAGCTGTGGCGCGAAGCCCGTGCCAAGCACAGCGATCCGGTAGCAGCCTGGGAATCCATTGTTACCGATCCGGTAAAAGCAAAAAGCTACAAAGAGCGCCGTGGTCTGGGTGGCTTTGTCCGTGCGTCCTGGGATGAGGTTAATGAGCTGATTGCCGCATCCAACGTCTATACCACCAAGACTTATGGTCCTGACCGTGTAACCGGCTTCTCGCCGATTCCTGCCATGTCCATGGTGTCGTACGCAGCGGGCGCCCGTTACCTGTCGCTGATCGGCGGTAACTGTCTGAGCTTCTACGACTGGTACTGTGACCTGCCGCCGGCTTCTCCACAAATCTGGGGTGAGCAGACCGACGTTCCTGAATCGGCTGACTGGTACAACTCCAACTACATCATTGTCTGGGGTTCCAACGTGCCGCAGACCCGGACGCCGGATGCGCACTTCCTCAGCGAAGTACGTTACAAGGGCACCAAGACCTGCGTGATTACTTCCGACTACTCGGAAGCGTCCAAGTTTGGTGATACCTGGCTGGCGCCGCGTCAGGGTACCGATGCTGCCCTGGCGATGGCCTTTGGTCATGTGATCCTGAAAGAATTCCACGTTGATCAGCCAAGCGATTACTTCACCGGCTATGTGAAGCGTTATACCGATATGCCGATGCTGGTCATGCTTGAGGAAAACGACGGCAAGCTGACTGGCGGCCGTTTCCTGCGTGCTGCAGACCTGGTGAATAACCTGGGTGAAGACAATAACCCTGACTGGAAAACCATTGCCATAAACAGCAATGGCGCGCTGACCAGCCCTAATGGCTCTATCGGTTACCGCTGGGGCGAAAAAGGCAAGTGGAACCTGGAACAGAAAGACCGCAACGGTGAACTGGATCTGACGCTGTCGCTGAAAGATCAGGCCGATGAAATGGCGGATGTGGCTTTCCCGTATTTTGGTGGTGCGCCACACGAGTACGAGTATTTCCAGCACACCGAACACAACGAACTGCAGCTGCGTAAGATTCCGGCCAAGCGTGTTGCTCTGGCGAATGGTGAAACCGCTCTGGTTGCCACCGTATTCGACCTGATGCTGGCGCACTACGGCGTTAATAACGGCATCGACGATCCGAGCCGTGCAGCCAGTTTCGACGATGATGTGCCATATACCCCGGCCTGGCAGGAAAAAATCACCGGCGTTGCCCGTGCTGATGTTATCCGCATTGCCCGTGAGTTTGGCCGCAACGCGGATAAAACCAAGGGTCGTTCCATGGTGATCGTGGGCGCTGCGCTGAACCACTGGTACCACATGGACATGAACTACCGTGGCCTCATCAATATGCTGATGATGTGCGGCTGTGTTGGTCAGACCGGTGGTGGCTGGGCGCACTATGTGGGCCAGGAAAAACTGCGTCCGCAAACCGGCTGGACGCCACTGGCGTTTGCCCTCGACTGGCAGCGTCCGCCACGTCACATGAACGGTACTTCGTTCTTCTACAACCACTCCAGTCAGTGGCGTTACGAAAAGCTGAACATGAGCGAAGTGGTATCGCCATTGGCCAACAAAGACAAGTGGAATGCCAGCATCATTGATTACAACAGCCGTGCCGAACGCATGGGCTGGCTGCCATCCGCACCACAGCTGGGAACCAACCCGCTGCATCTGGCGCAGCAGGCAGCGAAAGCCGGTGTTGATGTTAAAGATTATGTTGTACAGCAACTGAAGAGCGGCGATCTGAAATTTGCCTGTGAGCAGCCGGATAATCCGCAGAACTTCCCGCGCAACATGTTTATCTGGCGTTCTAACCTGCTGGGTTCTTCCGGTAAGGGACACGAATACATGCTGCGTCACCTGCTGGGTACCAAGCATGGCCTGCTGGGTAAAGACCTGGGTGAGTTCGGTGGCCAGAAGCCAAAAGATGTGGAATGGGTTGATAACGGCGCCGAAGGTAAAGTGGATCTGTGGGTCACACTGGACTTCCGTATGTCCACCACCTGTCTGTATTCCGATATCGTGCTGCCAACCGCCACCTGGTACGAAAAAGACGATATGAATACGTCGGACATGCACCCATTCATTCACCCGCTGAGTGCGGCGATTGATCCTGTGTGGGAAGCACGTTCTGACTGGGAAATTTTCAAAGGCATCGCCAAAGAATTCTCCCGTGTTTGTGTCGGCCATCTGGGCGTGGAAAAAGATCTGGTTACTCTGCCAATGCACCACGACACTCCGGCAGAACTGGCACAGCCATACGGCGTGAAAGCCTGGTGGAAAGGCGAGTGTGAACCGGTTCCGGGCAAAACCATGCCGGCACTGATTCCGGTTGAGCGTGACTACCCGAATACCTATGCGCGTTTCACCTCCATCGGCCCTCTGCTGGAAAACATCGGTAATGGTGGTAAAGGCATCAGCTGGGATACCAAGTCTGAAGTCGATCTGCTGCGTAAGCTGAATTACACCCATACCGAAGAAGGTGTGAGCAAAGGCCGCGCAAAACTCGATACCGCGATTGATGCCTGTGAAATGATTCTGACACTGGCTCCGGAAACCAACGGCCATGTTGCGGTAAAAGCCTGGGAAGCTCTGGGTGAAATTACAGGTCTTGACCATACCCATCTGGCAAAACCAAAAGAGGAAGAAAAAATCCGCTGGCGCGACATCGTTGCCCAGCCACGCAAGATTATTTCTTCGCCTACCTGGTCAGGTCTGGAAGACGAGCATGTGTCTTACAACGCTGGTTACACCAACGTTCATGAGCTGATCCCGTGGCGCACCATTACTGGCCGTCAGCAGTTCTATCAGGACCATGAATGGATGCGTGATTTTGGTGAGCAGCTGTGTTCATACAAGCCGCCAATCAACCTGAAAACCGTTGACCCCGTGCTGAACAAAAAGCCTAACGGCAATAAAGAAATCGTACTGAACTGGATCACCCCGCACCAGAAATGGGGTATTCACAGCACCTACTCTGACAACCTGCTGATGCTGACTTTGTCTCGTGGTGGTCCGATTGTGTGGCTCAGTGAAATTGACGCGAAAGCCGCCGGTATTGTCGATAACGACTGGATTGAAGTGTTCAACGTTAACGGTGCCATCGCTGCCCGTGCCGTGGTGTCACAGCGTGTACCGGAAGGTATGAGCATGATGTATCACGCTCAGGAGCGGATTGTGAACGTACCGGGCGCCGAAACAACCGGCACCCGTGGCGGTATCCACAACTCGGTTACCCGCGCGGTAATGAAACCGACACATATGATTGGTGGTTATGCCCAGCAGGCTTACGGCTTCAACTACTACGGTACCGTAGGTTGTAACCGTGATGAATTTGTCATCGTGCGCAAAATGCAGAACGTTGACTGGCTGGACACCAAATAAGGTTGCAGTGAGGTAATTCCATGAAAGTCAGAGCACAAATTGGCATGGTGTTGAATCTGGACAAGTGCATTGGTTGCCACACTTGCTCCATCACCTGCAAAAACGTATGGACCTCACGTGAAGGGGTCGAATATGCCTGGTTTAACAACGTTGAAACCAAGCCCGGTATTGGCTTCCCGAAAGAGTGGGAAAACCAGAAAAAATGGAATGGCGGCTGGAAACGCGATGCCAACGGCAAGCTGCAGCTGAAAATTGGCGGTAAGTTACGGGTTCTGGCGAATATTTTCGCCAACCCGGATCTGCCGGAAATCGATGACTACTACGAGCCATTCGATTTTGACTACCAATATCTGCACAACGCCGGCGACAGCAAGCACCAGCCGGTGGCGCGTCCACGCTCGCTGATCACAGGTCAGCGCATGGAGAAAATTGAATGGGGTCCGAACTGGGAAGAAATTCTCGGCACCGAATTCGATAAGCGCAAAGTCGACAAAAACTTTGATGAAGTCGTGCAGAAAGACATTTATGGACAGTTTGAAAAAACCTTCATGATGTATCTGCCACGCCTGTGTGAGCACTGCCTGAATCCGGCTTGTGTTGCCGCTTGCCCGTCCGGTGCCATCTACAAGCGTGAAGAAGACGGTATTGTTCTGATCGATCAGGAAAAATGCCGTGGCTGGCGCATGTGTGTATCGGCCTGTCCGTACAAGAAGATTTACTACAACTGGAAGAGCGGTAAATCAGAGAAGTGTATTTTCTGCTTCCCACGTATTGAAGCCGGTCAGCCGACTGTATGTTCTGAAACCTGTGTAGGCCGTATCCGCTACCTGGGTGTGCTGCTGTACGACGCTGACAAAATTGCCGATGCCGCCAATACCGCCAACGAAAAAGATCTGTATCAGGCACAGCTCAATCTGTTCCTTGATCCAAACGATCCGAAGGTTATTGAAGCAGCGCGTAAAGAAGGCATCAGCGATAACTGGCTGAAAGCCGCTCAGCGTTCACCGGTATACATGATGGCGATGGACTGGAAAGTGGCTCTGCCTCTGCATCCGGAATACCGCACTTTGCCGATGGTTTGGTACGTACCGCCACTGTCACCGATTCAGACCGCTGTTGAAGCTGGTCACGTTGGCATGAACGGCGAAATTCCTGACCTGAAATCGCTGCGTATTCCGCTGCGTTATCTGGCCAACCTGCTGACTGCCGGTGACGAAAAACCAGTGATTACCGCACTGGAACGTATGATTGCCATGCGTGCCTTCAAGCGCTCCCAGCAGGTTGATGGCGTTGAAGATCTTGACGTCCTGAAGCAGGTTGGTCTGACCGCCGTGCAGGTAGAAGAAATGTACCGCTACATGGCTCTGGCTAATTACGAAGATCGCTTTGTCATCCCGACCAGCCATAAAGCGTACGCAGAAAATGCCTACGACCTGAAGAGCGAATGTGGCTTCAGCTTTGGCAATGGCTGCAGCAGCGGTAATAACAACGTTAACCTGTTTGGCACCAGTACTCAGGGTGTGCGTCAGGTAATCCCGGTTGTATCGGAGGACTGAGATGAAAATTCTGCGTGTACTTTCTTTACTGATGGATTACCCGACCCAGGAGCTGCTGGACGCCCGTCCGGCGCTGGAAGAAGTGGTCGCTGGCGCCTCTCTGCCTGCTGACAGCAAGCAGGCACTGCAGGATTTTATTGCCCGGAAGTTTTCGGGTGACCTGCTGCAGTGGCAGGAAGAGTATGACGGCCTGTTCGAACGTGGCCGTTCATTATCCCTGTTGCTGTTTGAGCACGTTCACGGCGAAAGCCGTGACCGTGGTCAGGCCATGGTTGATCTGATGAATCAGTACAAACAGGCGGGTCTGGAAATCAGCGTAAATGAGCTGCCGGATTATATTCCCCTGTACCTAGATTTTCTCAGCACACAGGGCGAAGAAAATGCGCGTCTGGGTCTGCAGGAAGTTGCCCATATTCTCGCCTTGCTGGCCTGTCGTCTGGAGCAGCGCAGCTCTGACTATGCCGCAGTATTCCACGGCTTGATAAAGCTGAGCGAAATGAATCTGGATCTGGCTGACCTGCGTGCTCAGATTGCCGAGGAAAAGCCGGACAATACCGCGAAAGAACTGGATAAGGTCTGGGAAGAGGAGATGGTTAACTTCATGGATAACGCACAGTCATCCTGCGGCAGCACCAACCGTCCGAGTGAAGGTCAGCGCCGTGACCAGCATATTCCTCTGAATACCGATCTTTTGACCGCTTCGCCTGCAAATTAACAGGCATTAGGAGTTGTTTATGAGTTATTTCAATACCCTGGCGTTTGGTGTTTATCCCTATGTCGCCATGATTATTCTGCTGGTCGGCAGCTGGATGCGTTATGACCGCGAACAGTACAGCTGGAAAGCCAGTTCCAGCCAGTTACTGGAAAAGAAACAACTGCGCATGGGCAGCATTCTGTTTCACGTGGGTGTGCTGGGTATTTTCTTCGGCCACTTTTTCGGTCTGCTGACCCCGGTTGAACTGTGGCACGTACTGGGTGTTACCGCACCTATGAAGCAGATGGTGGCTATGGGTGCTGGTGGTCTGTTCGGCCTGATCTGCTTTGCTGGCCTGACCATTCTGATTAAGCGTCGTTTAGGTAATCCACGCGTCCGTGCAACCAGTAAGAAAATGGATATTGTTATCCTGTTCCTGCTGTACGCGCAGTTGCTGCTGGGGCTGTTCTCTATTCTGGTTTCTGCCAGTCATCTGGACGGCGCAGAAATGATGGCCCTGATGATGTGGGCGCAGAATATTATGACGCTGGATCTGGCTGAAGCCGTGCAGAATATTGCGCATGTTCACTGGATTTATAAAGCACACGTTGTACTGGGTATGACACTGTTTGTTGTTTTCCCATTCAGCCGTCTGGTTCATATGTTCAGTGCGCCTGTGCAGTATGTTACCCGTCAGCACCAGATTGTCCGTAAGCGTTTCGCCCGTTAAGAGCGATGGTGGCCGCCAGGCGGCCACCTCTTATCTGTCGTTGGAGTCAGCCCCATGATCAAGGTTAATGAAGTTACCATTCCTGAATCAGCCATTTTGGCAGAAATGCAGTATCACCCGGCGGAGACAAAACGCCAGGCGATGCTGAAGGCAGCCGAAACATTGGTTATTGGAGAAATACTGCGTCAACGTGCGCAAGCTCTGGGGATAACAGCAGACGCGGATAACAGCCTTGCGGGTCAGGATGACTTTCTGGAAAAGCTGCTGGCTCAGGAGGTGGATATTCCTCAGGCCAGCGACGAAGAATGTGAACTTTATTTCCGCAATAATCCGCAGCGTTTTCTGACATCGCCTCTGGTTGAAGCGCGCCATATTTTACTGGCGGCTGCAGAGGATGATGATGTGCAGCGGGCAGAAGCAAAAAGAATTGCTGAATCGATAATATCCATGCTCAGTAGTGGTGAATCTTTTTCTGATTTGGCCAGGCGCTATTCAGCCTGTCCATCGAAAGAAACGGGTGGCAGCCTGGGTCAGCTCAGTGCCGGACAAACAGTCCCTGAATTTGAGCGTCAGGTATTCCGTGCGGATAAAGGCCTGATGCCTTCGCCGATTGAAAGCCGCTACGGCTATCACATCGTGGAGGTGGTTCATCATATCGATGGTCAGCCGTTGCCATACGAGCATGTGCGCGAGCGCATCCGCGACTATCTCAACGAAAAAGTGCGGATGAAGGCAACGGCCCAGTATATTCAGTCTTTAATTCAGGAAACCCGCTTAGAAGGTTTCGATTTTTCGGTGTCAGAATCACCTCTGATGCAGTAAAACCACAATAAATGTACTCAGTGCTCAGATTTTTCCATGTTAGGAGAGCACGATGAAAAACTGCGTTAAACCATTAGTTATTGCTGTTGCTATGGGGGCCGCCTGCAGCGCGATCGCGGCAGACGATTTTGTTTCTCTGGTAAAGGAAGGGGATCTTCTGGCGGACTTCCGTCTGCGCTACGAAACCAATGACACTGAAGGCGGCACTGATGCAGCTACTGCGCTGACCCTGCGTTCACGTCTGGGTTATGAAACTCCGTCTGTTTCCGGTTTTAAAGTTCTGGCCGAAATTGAAGACGTTCGTGCATTCATTGATGAATACCGCGTTGAAGATCCGGACTACGACGTTGTTGCTGACCCGGTAAACACCGAAATCAACCGCGCCCAGATCTCTTATGCCAAAGACGAATTCAGCGCCGTTGTCGGTCGTCAGCGCATCATTCTGGATAACGCCCGCTTTGTGGGTAACGTAGGCTGGCGTCAGAACGAACAGACTTACGACGCTGCTCTGTTCGCCTACAAAAAAGACGCTGTATCTCTGGCTTATGCCTACGTTGATCAGGTAAATGATTTTACCTTCACCTCAACTGACGTTACCGCGCACGTACTGAACGGCTCTTACGCTGGCCTGCCAGTGGGTACTGTGACCGGTTACGCCTACCTGATCGAATATGATGAAACCGAAGCCAAACTGGACACCTACGGTGCCAGCCTGGTGGGCAAACAGACAGTCAGCGACGTTGCCATTTCTTACCGTGCTGAAGTGGCTACTCAGTCAACGGATGATTACGACGCTCTGTACTACGTCCTGGAAGCCGGTGCCACTCTGTCAGGTGTAACCGCCACTCTGGGTAACGAAGTTCTGGGCAGCGACGACGGTGATTACGGTTTTGCCACGCCACTGGCGACCAAACACGCCTTCAACGGCTGGGCAGATCTGTTCCTGGCAACGCCTGCCGATGGTCTGTCTGATACTTATGTATCTGTTGGTGGCGCAGTTGCCGGCGTTAAACTGCTGGCTGCTTACCATGACTTCCAAGCCGATGAAGGCAGCATGGACTTCGGTTCTGAAGTGGACTTCCTGGCCGCCAAAGGCATCAACCAGAACTTCAGCGTGGGCGTGAAATACGCTGCCTACTCTGCTGGTGATGATGCATCCGGCAAAGCTGATACCGACAAACTGTGGGTATGGGGCGAAGCCAGATTCTGATGTAAACAACCCCTCTTATGCCTGCTTTATGCAGGCATTTTTTTTGGCGAAAGATAGGTAGCCTTATCCCTTTGTGGGTACACCATAAGAGCGTCTTATTCACCAGTATCCACACGTTTATGCCACATCGGCAGCATAGATTGACCTGAGTCATAAATACCCAACCTCTTAGGGGGTAGACCGGCTTATATCAGCGGATTCAGGCCATTTCTCACCCCGTTGATCACTTCATTCAGGGGGCCCAAGATGGCTTCAGTATCTACAAGTGAGGGGATATTTATGGCTGAGAATAAATCGGCATACATTGAGAATTGGGATGTCGAAAATAAAGAGTTCTGGGAGCGGGAAGGTAAGAAAATTGCCAACCGTAATCTCTGGATTTCTATTCCAAGTTTGCTCATGGGATTTGCCATCTGGCTGATGTGGGGCATGATCACCACGCAGATGAAAAATCTGGGCTTTGATTTCACTACTGAACAATTATTTTCTCTGGTAGCAATTGCCGGTCTGTCTGGTGCCACGCTGCGGATTCCGGCTTCGTTCATGATCCGTATCGCCGGCGGGCGGAATACCATTTTCCTGACTACAGCTCTGCTGATGATTCCTGCACTGGGCACTGGCATGGCGCTGATGGATCCGCATACCCCTTACTGGGTGTTCCAGCTGATGGCTCTGCTCTCCGGTATTGGTGGCGGTAACTTTGCCTGCTCCATGAGCAACATCAGTACCTTCTATCCGAAAAGTCAGCAGGGCTATGCCCTGGGCATGAACGCCGGTCTGGGTAACTTTGGTGTTACCACCATGCAGATCCTGATTCCTCTGGTGATGACTGTTGGGATCTTCGGTGCTGTCGCTGGCGACCCTATGGTGCTGAAAACCGCCAGTGGTACCTTGCTGGGCCGCATTGAAGCCGGTTCCGAAACCTGGATTCAGAATGCGGCGTTTGTATGGCTTCTGTTCCTGATTCCTCTGGCTTTTGCCGGCTGGTTTGGCATGAATAACCTGAATGTGGTTACACCAAATCCAGGCCATCCACTGTCAGCATTTACTAAAATCATTGGTTTGTATGCGATTGCACTGGTCACTGCGGTTGTTGGTATTTATGCCATGGGTCTGATCGGTATGTGGCTGGCCTTGCCACTGACCATTATTCTGACCGTGGTCGCTCTGCGTCTGATTCCAGGCAGCATTCAGCCCAATATTAAAAATCAATTCCGTATTTTCAGTAACAAGCACACCTGGTCAATGACCGTGCTCTACATCCTGACCTTCGGTTCCTTTATTGGCTTCTCTGCAGCCTTGCCACTGTCCATCACTGTGATTTTCGGCAAGATGATGCAGGTTGGTGCTGATGGTGAACTGATTCGCGTGGTTAACCCGGATGCGCCAAGTGCTCTGACCTGGGCATGGATCGGACCATTTGTTGGTGCCCTTATTCGCCCTGTGGGTGGCTGGATCTCTGATAAAGTCGGCGGCTCGATCGTTACTCAGATTATCTCCCTGGTTATGGTGGCTGCTTCTGTTGCGACTGGTTACGTCATGATGCAGGCATATAACTCAGCCAACCCTAACGAATACTTTATGCCATTCATGGTGTTGTTCGTGGTGCTGTTCGCTGCCAGTGGTATTGGTAATGGTTCAACTTTCCGCAGTATCGGCGTGATCTTTGATCAGCAACTGAAAGGCCCTGTTCTTGGCTGGTCTTCTGCTGTTGCTGCTTACGGTGCCTTTATCGCACCAAAAGTACTCGGCGCTCAGATTAATGCCGGTACACCGGAAGTCGCGATGTACGGATTCGCTGTATTTTACGCCGTATGCCTGGTTATTAACTGGTGGTTCTACCTGCGTAAAAGTGCAGAAATCTATAACCCGTAAGACCGTAAATTAGTGAAACGGGGCGGTAATCCGCCCCATCTATTGCAGAAGGACGCTGAATATGACTCAACCCAAAAAAGCCGGAGATCTGATGCATGGCGATATTCTTGTTGCCTATGAAGGCTGGACTATCCATCGTCTCGCAGATTTCTTTGTGCGTAACAATATCTCTGCTGTTCCTGTCATTGCTTCTGACCATCAACTTGTTGGCGTTGTCAGCGTCAGTGACGCTTTTCGTTTCAATAACCTCGATGTGCGCAGTAAAGAAGCTGCGTTACTGAATCTGTACCGCAATGATTTCCGTATGGAAGTTTCAGAAGAAGATCTGAATTCATGGGTAAAAGATGCAGATAAAACCTGCACTGTACACCAGATTATGACGCCGGAAGTTATCTCAGTAGACGTTGATGATTCTGTTGAAACGGTTGCCAGGGTGTTACTCGATAAACATGTTCACCGGGTTTTTGTCACCGATAAAGGCTCAGTCGTGGGTGTAATTACTGCGATGGACCTGCTTGCACATGTTTATGGCTGATTGAATATCAGGAAGCCGGCGTAAGCCGGAGATGAGGGCTCTATGAAAATTATGATCGCTTATGATGGATCGCGTAATGCGAAACTGGCTATGGCCAGAACCATCACTATGTTCCGTGACATGCATCCGACTCTGGTGTTAGTGGCGGTTGCCGAGAATCCGCGCGATATCACGGATAAAAATGAAGAGTTGTTTGATAACGAGATTGCCACCCTGCGATCTTGCCTGAACGAGGCACTTGAGGCTTGTAAGAAAGAGGAGATTGCTGCGGAGTCCATTCTCCTTGAGGGCGATGCACGCAAGATGTTGCTGGCGGCGACCGAAAAACTGCGGCCGGATTTGTTGGTAATTGCCCGTCACAGTCATGAGCCGGATGGCGGTTTTATTGCGCGGTCACTGACGTATTTCGTTGATGAACTCGACTATATGACGTTTGGCAGTGTCAGTTCGTTCCTGACCCGCCGGGCACAGTGCCCACTTCTGATTCTTCCCAGCCTGTAACAGCAGTGATTGCTGGAGGTCTGTATGCAAGTTGCTGATATATTCAAATTTAAAAATCCGGAAATTAAGGCGCTTCACCTTACCTGGATTGCCTTCTTTATTACCTTTTATGTGTGGTTCAACATGGCGCCGCTGGCGTCCAGTATGTTGAAAAGCGTTGACTGGCTGAAACCTGAAGATCTCAAGTTATTCGCCATCTGTAACGTTGCCCTGACTATTCCGGCCCGTATTATTGTGGGCATGGCGCTTGACCGTTTTGGTCCCCGTCGCGTTTTCTCTATTTTGCTGGTGGTGATGGCTATCCCTGCACTGGCATTCGCTTTCGGTGAAACCCGCACCCAGTTGCTGGTGAGCCGTCTGGTATTGAGCTCTATCGGCGCAAGCTTCGTGGTGGGTATTCACATGACTGCCATGTGGTTCAAACCAAAAGATATCGGTTTTGCTGAGGGCTTTTACGCGGGTTGGGGTAATTTTGGTTCTGCCGCTGCGGCTATGACTCTGCCAACCATTGCCATTAACTTCTATGGTGGCGATGATGGCTGGCGCTGGGCCATCGCACAAAGTGCGTTTGTTATGGCGGCCTACGGTGTTTACTACTGGTTTGCGATTACCGACGGCCCTGCCGGCACTGTACACCGTAAACCGCGCAAGGCGACTGCTCTTGAAGTCAGTACCTGGGGCGATATGTTCAAGCTGATTCTGTGGACTATTCCTCTGGTGGGTATCCTCAGTATTCTGGTATGGCGTATTCAGAAGCTGGGTTACCTGGACACAACGGGGGCTGTCATTGCTTACGCTGTTATTGCTGCAGTGGTGGTTTACCAGATTATTCAGATTCTGCGTGTGAACGTACCTATTCTGAAAAAAGGCGTGCCAGAGGATGACAAGTATCCGTTCAACAGTGTCGCTGCACTGAACAGTACTTATTTCGCCAACTTTGGTGCCGAGCTTGCGGTTGTGTCCATGCTGCCGATGTTTTTCGAGAAAACCTGGGATTTGTCTGCCACAGCAGCAGGCCTGATTGCCGCGTCGTTTGCCTTCGTTAACCTGATTGCCCGTCCTATGGGTGGCCTGGTTTCTGACCGTCTGGGTAACCGCCGGTTTGTGATGCTGAGCTATATGCTGGGTATTGCGCTGGGCTTCACTCTGATGGGTATGCTTAATTCATCCTGGCCGTTGGTGATCGCTGTCGCCATTACTGTGTTTACCTCGTTCTTTGTGCAGGGCGCAGAGGGGGCAACCTTCGGTATTATTCCGTCTATCAAGCGCCGCCTGACTGGCCAGATTTCAGGTATGGCTGGTGCCTACGGTAACGTTGGTGCGGTGTTTTACCTGACTGTGTTCACGTTTGTTGAGCCGAATCAGTTCTTCTTTATCATCGCAGCCGGCGGCTTTATCAGCTGGATTATCTGTCTGCTGTGGCTGAAGGAACCTGAGTCTGCATTCTCTGATGAATACTATGTGTCGTCAGTGGATAAACAGATCGAACAGGAACAGAACGCCTGACAGGAAAAATGAAAAGACCCGCTCCGGCGGGTCTTTTTCTGTTAGATTCAGGTAAGGTATATAAAAATTCCGGGAAGATTATTCATGAAGTTATTCAACCCTGACTTTCCCTTATGGGGACAAGCTTTCCGTCCGATGTTTTTGGCAGCGGCCGGATTTTCTGCATTCGCTATGCTGCTGTGGGGCCTGAGCCTGTCCGGCATGATACGGTTGCCCGTTGATAACCCGGTATTCTGGCACAGTCACGAAATGCTGTTTGGTTTTGCTATGGCGGTGGTGGCGGGCTTTCTGCTGACTGCCGTGCAGAACTGGACCGGGCGCCGTGCTGTTAATGGTAAACCTTTACTGCTGCTGACGCTGGTCTGGCTGTCCGGGCGTATCGCGATGCTGAGTTCTGCATTTTTGCCATGGTGGCTGATTGCCTGTATCGACATGGCGTTTATTCCGTTGGTTGCGCTCTTTTTCTGGCAGCTGGTGTTTGCTGTGCGCCAGAAGCGCAACTATTTCTTTGCTCCGGTATTGCTGCTGATGCTGGTCTGCAACGGCAGCATGCACTGGGGAAATGCCCACGCTGATGGGGCTCTGGTGTTGTGGGCCAGTCACAGTGTCAGCTGGCTGATGCTGGTTTTTATCACCATTATTGGCGGCCGTATTTTGCCTATGTTTACTGCCAACGGCACGATGACGCCCAAAGTGGAATCACTGCCGTGGCTGGAAAAATCGGTACTGATCAGTACCTGGTTAATTGCTGCCCTGTATCTGACCCGGTTGGACAGCCTGCTGCCGGGGTGGGTCATGAGCCTGATGCTGGTGCTTGGTGTTGTTGCCCATGCTGTGCGTATTTTCCGTCTCAATCTGCGTATTACCTTGCCGGTGCCACTGCTGTGGTCGTTGCATCTGGCGTATTGGTTTATTCCGTTGGGCTTGTTATTGCTGGCTCTGCATTACGCCGGCGCACCCTGGTCATTCAGTACCGCTCTGCACGCGCTGACGGCAGGGGCCATCGGCGGCATGATTATCGCCATGATTGCCCGGGTATCTCTCGGTCATTCAGGTCGTCCATTGCAGCCTGCGCGGATGATGTCGGCGGCCTTTGCCATGGTTCTGCTGGCCGCTTTGTTGCGCTCGCTGCTGGTTGCTCTGCAGCCGCAGGCCGTCAGTCTGCTCTTTGCATTAACCAGTGCGCTGTGGGTTATGGCGTTCAGCATTTTTGTGCTGGTCTACTGGTCTGTTCTTATCTCCCCGCGTCCGGACGGTCGTCCGGGCTGACAGTCAGCGCAACAGAAAGCCGGCCAACAGTGCCGGCTTTTTTATTGCGGCTTAACACTGATCGCGTGTTCATTTTAACCCTTACCCCCGGCGGGGTAGTTGATAGTGGAAATTGATCTGAATCAATTTCCGATGGTGTCCGTCCGTTAGTCTTGCCACTACATATTGTGGTTTTGTGGGCAGATGAACTATTTCAGTGAGCAGATTGTGTGGCAGGAAGTGCCGGGTGAGGTGTCCCTGGCCTTTACCATCAGTGGTTGCCCTCTGGCTTGTCCGGGCTGTCACAGTGCCGCCAGCTGGCCGGCAACGGCCGGTCAGCTGCTGACGCCTGAATATCTCAGTTCCCGCCTGCAGCAATATCAGGGATTGCTGACCTGTGTGCTGTTTATGGGCGGCGAGTGGCTGATGGATGAGTTGCTGTTGTTGCTGCAGCTGGCGCGTGCGGCGGGCCTGAAAACCTGCCTGTACACAGGTCTTGAGGAAGTACCTGAGTCACTTAAGCCCTGGCTCACTTATGCCAAGACAGGCCCCTGGCGACGGGAGCTGGGTGGTCTGGAAGCGCCGGGCACTAATCAGGTATTTACTGACCTGCGCACGGGCGCTTGTCTTAATCATCAGTTCCACCAATGAGATGAAGCACTTTCGTTTTATTAACCAATGGAGAATCGGTTCATGCTGAAGCTGAGCGCGGAACACATAAACGACAAGCTGGATTTTATTCAGCACTACCTGCAGGCAGAAAATGCGGCCGACGGTTCTAAGATGGACGCCAATGCCAACGTCACCGCCAAAAATATTGCCACGCTGGAAGCAGAGATGATGAAGGACTACTTTGTGCAGATTAACCGCGCGCAGGTTTCCGGCAGAATCCGTGAGCTGTTTGGTGATGATCTGGCGCAGGAATATATCCGCCAGATTCAGGATCATGAAATTTATGTACATGACGAAACCAGCCTGAAACCTTATTGCGTATCGGTCACTATGTACCCGTTTCTGCGCGATGGTCTGACGCGGCTGGGGGGCGAATCGAAAGCCCCTGAGCATCTGGAATCATTTTGCGGTGCGTTTGTTAATTTTGTGTTTGCCGTCAGCAGCCAGTTTGCCGGTGCGGTGGCCACGGTCGAGTTTCTGACCTATTTCGATTACTTCGCACGCAAGGATTATGGCGATGATTACCTGACTACCCACGCCCGTCAGATTGCCAATCACCTGCAGCATGTTGTGTATGCGATAAATCAGCCGGCGGCGGCACGTGGCTATCAGAGTGTGTTCTGGAATATCTCTGTCTACGACAGTTACTACTTTGACAGCATGTTTGGCAATTTTGTATTTCCCGATTTCTCCCGGCCTGACTGGTCTTCTGTTAAAAATCTGCAGGACTTCTTTCTTGACTGGTTCAATAAAGAACGCTGCAAAAGTATTCTGACGTTTCCTGTGGTTACTGTGGCTATGCTGACGGACGGTGGCTGCTGTAAGGACCATGATTTTGCCGCGACTATGGCGCAGCATCTGCATCAGGGCAGCGCATTTTTTGTATACCTGTCAGATAGTGCTGACAGTCTCGCATCCTGTTGCCGGTTGCGCAGTGAGATCAGTGATAATACTTTTTCTTATTCGCTGGGTGCCGGTGGTGTGGCGACCGGTTCCATCAATGTTATTACGCTCAATATGAATCGTCTGGTGCAGGACGGCCGCGATCTGCTGCAGGAAGCCCGAAAAATTCATAAGTATCAGGTTGCTTACCGGCAGCTGATGGAGGACTACCGTAAAGCCGGCATGCTGACTGTGTATGATGCGGGTTTTATCTCGCTGGAAAAGCAGTTTCTGACCATCGGCATTAATGGCATGACCGAGGCGGCAGAATCCCTTGGTCTGGTGGCAGATAATAACCCTGATTATAAAGACTTTGTCCGGTGCCAGCTTAAGGTCATATACGATGCTAATAAAGAGGCGGCACACGAGTACGGTTATATGTTTAATACCGAGTTTGTGCCGGCGGAAAATCTTGGAATAAAGAACGCAAAATGGGACCGGAAAGACGGCTATTTTGTACCGCGCGATTGTTATAACTCCTATTTTTACAAGGTAGAGGATGAAAGCATAAACGCGCTGGATAAGTTTCAGTTGCATGGCCGTGAATTGCTTGAATATCTGGATGGCGGTTCGGCACTGCATCTGAATCTTGACGAAACCCTGTCGGCACAGGGCTTTTTATCGCTGCTGAATATCGCTGCAAGAACGGGCTGTAATTACTTCTGTGTCAACGTGAAGATAACCATCTGTAACGACTGTGAGGTCATTGATAAGCGCACTCTGCAGGCGTGTTCTGCCTGTGGATCTGACGATATTGATCACGCCACCCGCGTTATTGGCTATCTGAAACGGGTATCTGCATTCAGTGCCGGGCGGCGCAAAGAACACGCATTGCGCCATTATCACAGACAAAAAAAATATGCTGTCGCGCCGGCGGGCGCAGAAGATAGTGCAGCCTGATGACACAGATCAGGTCTGGTGTCTGATTACTGATTCCGGGGTATAGCCGTCAGCGTTGTTTTTTTGTCTGATCTGGAAGGGTCGGGAGGCGCGCTTATGACACTGAATCTGTATCAGCAAACCAGTTACGCACTATCGCCGGATTACCTGCGCGAAGAAGCGGACCGCCTGCGTCAGGAAAATCCTGCGCTGGCGGCCTGGGTACGTTCAGCCGGTATTATTCCCCACACGGATGCCACCCAGATTCAGGCTCAGCTTATGGCTGAATCTCTGCTGCAAAAAGGTTTAATTCATGACGTGCGTGATTTTTTCAGCGGCTTGCAGGCACTGGATTGTCTGACGCAGCAGGCGATGTGGCTGGTTATCCATATGACGTATACCCGCCGGGTCTGGCTGGATGGCCGCGATATTGACTGTGCAGATTTTAAGGAAAATCCCAGGGGGCATACCGGAGGGGCACTGAATATGGTGCCGGCTTATGCGGGCTTGCTGGCACTCAACCATTTTACGCAACAGCCCAGGGACTGGTTAATCGGGCAGGGGCATTGTGTCGCTGCGATTGATGCTCTGCAGTTGTTGACCGGTACTGCGACGCCGGCACGTCGGCAACAGTACCCGCTGACTGAAGAAGGCCTGAGCCGGTTTGTGACAGACAGCTACGACACGCATCTGCAGGCGGGAGGGTTTCCGCGTTCGACTTTGGGTGCCCATGTGAATACTCATACTGCCGGGGCGCGTCTGGAAGGTGGTTATCTGGGCATTGCCGGTATGCAGTACGCGCATATGCCTTTGCCGGGAGAGCGCCTGGTGGCATTTTTAAGTGATGGTGCTTTTGAGGAGCAGCGCGGTACCGACTGGGCTGCCCGCTGGTGGCGCGGCGAAGATACCGGCCTGGTGGCTCCGGTGATGATTGCCAATGGTCGTCGTATTGATCAGCGCACCACCATTGCCCAGCAAGGTGGCTGCAGCTGGTTTGTCAGCCATTTACGCAATCAGGGTTTTTCCCCTTTTGTAATTGATGGGCGTGATCCGGCGGCATTTGTCTGTGCGGTTTATTATATGGAAATTCAGCTGCAACAGGCCTGTGAGCGTATTCGTCAGGGTGATGCCAGTTATCCGGTTGCCATGCCCTATTGTATTGCCGAAACCGTTAAGGGGTTTGGTTTTCCGGGTGCCGGAACGGATGCTGCGTATGGCTTGCCATTGGGCGCTCATCCCGCGCAAGACAGTGAGGCGCTGGCATTTTTTCGCCAGGGTTGTCGGCAGTTGTTTCAGCCGGAAACGCATTGGCGGGCAGCGGCTGCTAGCCTGAAGCAACCAAAACGTAAACTGGCACCAATGCTGGCCGTTAATTGCCCGGAGCCGGAGTGGAGTGAGCGGCGGGAGTCGGCGATGAGCGCTATTGACCGGTATTTTATCGAAATTACTGAAGTTAATCCGCGCCTGAGAGTTCGTATTGGCAATCCGGATGAATTACGTTCCAACGGTATGAATCAGACGCTAGATCAGTTCCGCCACCGCGTGACCAAACCGGAAATATCCGCTGCTGAAGCCATCGACGGCTGTGTGATTACCGCCCTGAATGAAGAAGCAGTATTAAGTGCCTGTCTGGCAAATCAGGCGGGAATTAATCTGGTAGTGGCCTATGAGGCCTTTGCGGTCAAAATGCTGTGCGCTTTGCGTCAGACAATTATTTTCTCGCGTCAGCAGAAAGAAGCCGGCGACCCCGCCGAGTGGCTGGGATTTCCGGTGATCACCACATCCCTCATCTGGGAAAACGGCGCTAATGATCAGAGTCATCAGGATTCCAGTCTGGCAGAAAGTCTGATGTTGAAAATGGCGGATATGGTGCGCGTCGTTTTTCCTCCGGACGCCAATAGCGCGATGGCCTGCCTGCGCAGCTGTTACGGAGATCTGGGGGTGGTGTGGAATATGGTGGTTGCCCGTAGTTGTATGCCGGCATTTTTTAATGCGCATCAGGCGCAGCAACTGGTGCAGGATGGCGCTGTGTGTGTGCGTGGCCACTGTGGTGCCGAAATTCAGCTGGTTGCCTGCGGGGCTGTACAGTTGAAGCAGATGCTGAAAGCTTCGGACCGCCTGCGGCAGCAGCGTGTGGCGCATTCTCTTATGTATGTACTCGAACCCGGACGCTTCCGCTCGGCGCGTGATGTATGGGAGGGAGATATTGTCGCCGATACTGCTGTTCTGCAGGCGTTATTTCCTGCACGGGTTCAGTACCGGGTTTTTCTGGTTCATACCCGTTCTGAGGCATTTTTAGCCGTGTGCCGCCAGCTGGATCTGGGACCGCAGAAAACACGCGCGCTGGGTTATATTAACCGTGGCGGAACCCTGGGCTGTGAAGAATTATTATTTGTAAACCGCTGTACCTGGGCGCATGTTCTGGCGGAACTGGAGGATTTGTGTGGGCAAAAGGGCGGAACATGGCTGACGGCAGAAGAATGGGTCGCTGTTCAGGGGAATGGCGACCCTTATGATGTAATCGGATTGCACCATTAAAGTGGATTACCAGCGTTTAACGGCAGCCTCATCAGATGCCTTGGCCTCTACCCAGTGTGTTCCATCCGTGGTGGTTTCTTTTTTCCAGAACGGTGCGCGGCTTTTCAGAAAATCCATAATAAATTCACAGGCATTAAAGGCCGCCTGGCGGTGAGCGCTGCTGACCAGTACCAGCACAATCTGCTCATTAACCGCCAGTTTCCCCACACGATGAATAACCGTAATCATTCCCAGCGGCCAGCGCGTGCGTGCCTGTTGCACAATATCGGCCAGGGCTTTTTCTGTCATACCCGGATAATGTTCCAGCGTCATGTGCAGCAGTGGCGTGGTTGCCAGATCGCGTACGCGGCCGCTGAAGCTGACAATGGCGCCGCATTCCACCTGATTTTGCAGCCGTTCATATTCATCGGCCAGACTGAAGTCCTCATTCTGCACGGCGATGCGCGTGAGTGGGGTCATGGGTCAGCCTCCGGTTACCGGCGGAAAAAATGCAATTTCGTCGCCGTCTTGTACGCTTGCCGTTCTGTCACACAATTGCTGGTTGCGGGCGCACAGCAGGTCATGGCGCGCCAGCGCACTTGCCCAGGGTTCGCCCTGGGCGCATAACTGTCCGGTCAGGGTATGGATATCAACAGCACCTGCCGGCCACTGTATTGCGGCAGTACCCAGTGCTTCACGCAGGCTGGCAAAAAAAATCACATTAATCATGGTGCGCTCCGTTTCTTTGCCAGTGACCACTTTTTCCCCCCTGCTTTTCCTGCAGGCGTACTTCAGTAATCTGCATCGCCGGGTCGACGGCTTTGCACATATCGTAAATGGTGAGTGCAGCAACCGAGGCGGCGGTCAGTGCTTCCATTTCCACCCCGGTTTGCCCTTGTAAACGACAGAGGGTATTGATCAGAATTTCGCCCCGGTCGTCGATGCTGAAGTCGACACTGACTTTACTCAGTGCCAGAGGGTGGCACAGAGGAATTAAATCACTGGTTTTTTTCGCTGCCATAATGCCGGCAATACGCGCCGTGGCTAACACATCGCCTTTTTTAATTTCGGCCTGACGGATACGGGCAATGACATCCGGGCGGGTAATGACCCGCGCACTGGCGCAGGCTGTACGCAAACTGCTGGTTTTGGCGGATACATCCACCATGTGGGCGTGGCCGTGTTGATCAATGTGAGTCAGATCGGACATGCTTTTTCCTTAACGGCAGGCAGGCTGCGGGCTGTTTTTAACATGGGCAACAAAATTGCACGGCCCGGTGCGGCCATCGAGTTGTGGCGCAATCAGGGCTTCCCAGGCCTGACGACAGGCGCCGCCAGAACCCGGCACGGCAAATAACAGGGTGCCGTTGGCCATGCCGGCCAGCGCCCGTGATTGCATACTGCTGCTGCCGATATCGGCAAAGCTCAACTGGCGGAACTGTTCACCAAACCCTTCGACTTCGCTGTCAAACAGCGGGCGGATGGCTTCGGGCGTACAGTTGCCGGCGGCAAAGCCGGTGCCACCATTAATAATAATTACCTGCACGTCGCTGCTGGCAATCCACTGGCTGACCTGAGCGCGGATCTGATAGCGGTCATGGGGTAACAGGCTGCGCTGCAGCACGCTGTGTCCGGCGTCACCGGCCAGTTGCTGTAACAGATCGCCGCTGCTGTCTTGTTCGGCACTGCGGCTGTCGGACAGCGTCAGCAGGGCGATATTCAGCGGGAAAAATTCACGGTTGGCGTGTTTACTCATATGGCCTCCGGCAGGTGAGCTGTGGCCAGCGCCTGCTGCCATTGCTCCGGGGTATTGGTGTTGATCAGCTGATCGGGAAAGGGGCAGGGAATAAACGCTGCATGCACGCTGTGCAGCAGACGATGGACTGAGCGCTGACCTTGCAGGTGCAGCTGGGCGCGAATACGGTCGCGCAGTTCTGCATTGTTCCACAAGATGCATGGCAGAACACTGTCGCTGAAACAGACGGATGTGCCAGGCGCATACTGCAGCAGCAGGCGCAGGCTGGCCGGCTGAAGGTGGGGCATGTCCACTGCCAGTACCAGTATCTGAGCGTGACGACACTGGGGCAACAGCGTATCCAGCCCGGATAGCGGGCCAAAACCCGGCACCCGGTCGGGCTGTCCGAACTGCGGATGGCTGATGTGAATAT
Source organism: Thalassolituus sp. LLYu03 (assembly GCF_050507655.1). Lineage (GTDB taxonomy): Bacteria > Pseudomonadota > Gammaproteobacteria > Pseudomonadales > Oceanobacteraceae > Venatoribacter. The sequence goes on from NZ_CP191496.1 coordinate 4,068,161, forward strand.
CGTCGCTTCCCAGTCGTTGTGCCAAGGCCTGCTGACGCTGCCACAGGGGCTGACCCAGAAAGCTCAGGCTGGCTTTGTCCTGCCCCATACGCGTTGACTGACCACCGGCCAGTACAATAGTGCTGAACATCATCAGCCTCCGATCATGGCCAGGTGGCGGGTGCTGCCGCTGAAGCCCTGTTGCAGCTGATGGCTCGCTTCTTTGCCGAGAATGGCCTGTTGCAGCCAATGCAACAGGGGCTGCGGGTCATCGTCCTGCAGCAGATGGCGCAGCGACTGATGCTGGTCAGCAAACAGGCACAGAAACAGCTGCCCGAGGGATGACACGCGCAGGCGGTTGCAGTCGGCGCAAAAATCTTTGCTGTAGGGCATGATCAGACCGATGCGGCCGGCGTAATCGGGGTGGCTGTATTCCAGTGCGGGGCCATCGGTCACACTTTTCAGACACTGGCTCCAGCCGTCGACCAGTAGCTGCTGACGTATCAGTTCGCCACTGAGGTGCTGCTGGTTAAAGAAGTCGCCGTTGTCACCGGTGCGCATCAGTTCGATGAAACGCAGAGACAGAGGCCGGTCTTTAATAAAGCGTAAGAAGGCGGGCAGTGCCGTGGCGTTTTGCTGTTTCAGTAACACGCTGTTTATTTTGACTTTGCGGAAGGGCATAGCCAGCGCCTGATCAATGCCCTGCAATACATAGTGCAGGCGATCGGCTCCGGTAATGCGGGCAAAGGCTGACGGATCGAGACTGTCGACGCTGACGTTGACGGTATCCAGGCCGGCTTCCAGCCATTTCGGTAAATCTTTCTGAATACGGAAACCATTGGTGGTCAGGGCAACCTGCTCAATACCGTCAGTTTGTTTGCACAGGCGGATGATGTCGCTCAGGTCGTGGCGCAGAGATGGCTCACCACCGGTCAGGCGGATCTTACGGGTGCCCAGCATGGCAAAGGCACGCACCAGACGCTGAATTTCCGCTGTGGTCAGCTCTGTGTCGTGCGATGCGCAGTCATTACCGTCCGGCAGACAATAGGTACAACGGAAATTACAGGTTTCAGTGAGCGACAGACGCAGGTAAGTAAAGCGTCTGGCAAAACGATCAGTCAGCATGGGCACCTTTCCAGAGATGGGAGGAGCGACCGTTTCCAGTCGCTCCCTGGTGGCAAGATTGCCACGGCTGCAGCGCCATACTCGGTGGGATGAGGACCGTTGAGGTTAGGCAGGGCAACTCGGCGTTAGACTCAGCATACGCGACTGAGCCCGCAGACCTATTCATCTGCTGTGGTAGATTGTTAACTCTTTTGGGGTATCAGGCGCTGTGCAGTAAATGGTCGCGTATCTGCCGGATGTCCGTCTGGTTGCGGCACAAAGCGGCCAGCGTATCGCTGCCCGAAATATCACCAATAAGAATAAATCCGGTAATCCGGTTATTGTTAATCCAGATTTTCCTCAGAATATTATCGGGTGTGCACGACACCATAATCGTCTCGCCACCTGGTTTGCCATGGGGCGGAAGCAGGTAATGAGCGCTGCTGTTGCCGAGATTCACAATACAAAGTTCATTGCCCTGATTAACCGGAGCCAGCAACTTAAGAATCGCATCACAGGCTTTTACGGGGCCGGTTATCAGGTAACGCTGAGAATCTTCTTCCACACTGAGGCGTGGGTATATATCCGTTTTCTCTGTCAGCTCTATGCCGTATTCACAGGCAATTTTTCTGATAAGTGCCTGAGCGTCGGAACCAGCATCGGGGTGGATAATGAATGCAGGTCGTGCCGGAATGAATATTCTTTTTCCTGCTTTTGCTAACACAAAGGCCAGTTGCAGGGATGAGGCCGAAAGATTTTCGATGAGAAAAGCCGGGGAAATCCGGAACCATGGAATGACGGTTTCAATGTCGGCGGCGGTTCTTATTGTGTAAGCGCTATCGGGCCGGCTGTCCATTTGCAGCTTTATTCTGACGCCTGCCTGGGTGCAGTCAATCAGCGGCTCGTCCGTGTTTTCCGGCGTCTCAGATAAGGGCGACCATGCGGCATTTCGCGCAGCGTACCACTGAGGTGGCGTGATGTGATCCTTCAGGTTAATCAGGCCCGCCAGCGTTGCGGGAAACAACTTCTGTGGCAGATGATGATGCCTTGATGGGCTGTAAATGACAGTGCGGGCCAGTGAATCCAGATGTTTTAATCGCTCCAGAATAAGGTGCGACAGATCGTTGTCGCCTTTTATGTGAACGGTTGTCGGAGTCATAGGCTTATCGGGCTTAAATACTGGTAGCCTGGGGCCAGGTTTGTGTGCAATCAATACTCTTTCACTGGTAGGTTCTACCTAATTATGAGTATGTTGCATCTATCACGATGCGCCGCGAAATATCAGTGTCGCTGTGGCAATATAACAACAATATGCGAATGCAAATGATGAGGAGTTTTTGTAATGAATCAGGATAACGCATCCACCATTATGCTGGTTGACGATCACCCCCTGCTGCGCAAGGGACTCAAACAGTTGTTCGAGTTTGAAGACGATCTGAACGTGGTTGCCGAAGCCAGTAACGGTGAGGATGCGCTTCGTCTGGCCGATGAACTGGAACCCGATCTCATTATTCTGGATCTGCACATGCAGGGTATGGACGGCCTGGAAACCCTGAAGAAAATGCGGGATAACGGCATTACCTCGCGTATCGTGATGTTGACGGTTTCCGATGCCGACGAGGACGTCTTAACGGCCATCAGCAATGGCGCAGACAGCTATCTGCTGAAAGATACCGACCCTGATTTACTGCTCGAGCAGATTAAGCAGGCGATTTCCGGAAAAATGGTGCTCAGCGAGCCCGTTACTCAGGTGCTGGCAGCCGCTATCCGCAGACCAACCGTGAAACCCGTTTCCGAGCTTGATGCACTGACCGCGCGCGAAATTGACATCCTGAAATGCATTGCCAAAGGCTTAAGCAACAAACTAATTGCACGGGAACTGGATATCTCCGACGGCACGGTCAAAGTACATGTGAAGCACCTGCTGAAAAAACTCGGATTACGCTCCCGTGTGGAGGCCGCTGTATGGATGGTTAATCAACAGGGTGAAGGCCAGGCGTGAGCGGTTTATTAAGCGTCGCCGACGCGATACAGAGCATGCTGGAAACTGCCGGCGATTTTCTGCCGGAGCAGGAATTCTGCCCGCTGATGTCGCTCGACGGACGCATACTGGCTGAACCGGTTGTGGCGACCATTACTTTTCCTGTGTTCGATAATTCCGCTATGGACGGATACGCGCTGCGTTATACGGATGCAAAGCAATTAACAGGTACAGGTTTACCGGTTAAGGGGACTGTTTACGCAGGACATGCGCTGGATACCCCGCTGGCAGCGGGAAGTGCTGTGCGCATTATGACCGGGGCACCACTGCCTGAGGGCGCAGACACCGTCATTATGCAGGAGCAGACCCGGCTGGTGGACGGTGTGTTATTTGCTACTCAGCTGCCCGCACAGGGTGAACATGTCCGCCATCGTGGCGAAGACATGCAGCAGGGCGAAACCCTGTTGCTGCCGGGAATCCGGCTGACACCCCGTCACATCGGTCTTTTGGCGGGGCTGGGTCTGACTGGCGTGCGGGTATACCGCCGTCTGCGCGTTGCGCTTTTCTCATCCGGTGATGAACTGCGTCAGCCCGGCGAGCCTCTGGCAGACAGTCAGATTTACGACAGCAACCGTTTCGCACTGACTGCCATGCTGCAGCGCCTGCCTGTCGACATAATTACCTCCCGCTGGCTGCCGGACGACCCCGGGCTGGTCGAGTCCGCGTTGCGCGATGCAGCCGGTACGGCGGATGTTGTTATAACCAGTGCTGGTGTGTCGGTGGGTGACGCAGATTATATGCGCGACATTATTGCCGGCCTCGGTCAGGTTAATTTCTGGAAAGTGGCCATGAAGCCCGGTAAGCCATTTGCGTTCGGTCGCCTGGGGCGTGGTTGGTATTTTGGTCTGCCAGGTAACCCGGTATCGTCCATGGCGACCCTGGACCAGCTGGCCCAGCCTCTGCTGCGTCGTCTGAGTGGTGAGCTGGGTTATTGCCCGGTTCAGCTTCCTGCGGTGGCGGACACTGCCATCCGCAAACAACCGGGCCGTGCTGATTATCAGCGTGGCATTTATCACCTCGCCGACGGGCAACTGCATGCGTCTCCCGCTGGTGGACAGGGCTCCGGTCTGCTGCGCGGATTCTGCACAACCGACTGCTACCTGGTATTACCATCAGAGCAGGGAGACACCGCAGTGGGTGAATCCGTGCAGATCCAGCCGTTTGGCGCACTACTGAAGTGAGGCCGGCGTGAACGATCAGCAATTACTGCGCTACAGCCGCCATATTTTTCTGCCGGAACTCGACATCGACGGTCAGCAGGCACTGCTTAACAGCCACGTGCTGGTGATTGGTGCCGGCGGTCTTGGTTCTGCTGTACTGCCTTATCTGGCCGCCAGTGGTGTTGGGCGTATTACCGTTGCTGACGACGACATGGTTGAACTCAGCAATCTGCCGCGTCAGGTGATTCACGCTGACGATTCCGTTGGCATTCACAAAGCCGAATCAGCCCGGCAGCGGTTGCTGCAGCTAAATCCTGGCTGCCAGGTGACAGCAGAGATTCGCCGTGCAGATGCGGACTGGCTGACTAGCGCGTTGGGCCAATTTGATCTGGTGATCGATTGTTCCGATAACGTCACCGTGCGCTACGCCCTCAACGAAGCAGCGCTACTGCACAAGGTGCCCTGGGTCAGCGGTGCTGCTGTGGCTATGGACGGTCAGATTACGGTGTTCGATCCACGCCTGCCCACTGCTCCCTGTTACCGCTGCCTGTATCCCGATCTGAAAGAACAGCAACTCAACTGCAGCGAGAGCGGCGTGATCTCGCCTTTGGTGGGTGTGATCGGCTCACTGCAGGCGCTGGAAGCAATCAAAGTTCTGGCGAACAGTGGCGAACCGTTCGTCGGGCGACTGCTCACCTACGACGCCCGCCATGGCAGTTTCCGTGAATGGAAATTCAATAAAAAGAATCAGTGCCCGGCGTGTGTTCAGTGTTGAGATGCGGCTCATGCCGGCCGCTGCCACAATGTGCGCCAGCTGATCGTCAGCACCAGCAGCCATGATAACATCCAGCCGCCTGCGGCGATGGCCAGCAGAGGATAGTATGCAGCTGGCACTATCGGCGCTAAGGCTCGCAGTGGCAACAGTAGCAATGCTGTAACTATCAGGATAATAACCCGTTTTCGCTCATCAAGACCCCAGCCACTGTGAACACCTCCCGCCACAAGTACGACGTATATGATGGCTGTCATCAGTGCCGCTGCGAGCAGATGTTGGCCGCCGCTGCTGACACTGCCATACAGTAGCCCCGATATCCCTAACTGGGCATAGCCGGCAGCCATCAGCCACAAGGTACAATAGGGTAATAAAACCCATCGGCGCAGCAGCACCCGTCCGAGATGCCAGTCATTGAGAATATTCAGAATGGCTGCCGCAGCAGCGAGAGCCAGCCAGGCATTAATACCTGCAGCGGGAAAGTACCACGAGCACACACTGAACAGCAGAATACATATGATGGCCAGTTGGCGTCGTGGTGGCCTGGCCAGATAGGGTTCTGCCTCCGCTTGCTTCTCTTCCAGTGCGCTGTTCACCATACTCATGGATATGCGCGCTAATGCCAGTAATAACAGAATCATCAGCGTACCCATCAACAGGTGCGTACTTTGTAATGCTCTGCCAGGGTGTGGCAGCTCGTAGTAAAACATCACATTAACTATCAGAAGTAACAGCAGTGCAAGCGGAAGGCTAAGGTGTTTGCGAGTCAGGTCCTGCCATAAAACCGGAGTCGTCAGTGTCAATAGCGTGATTAGCATCAGAGTATCAGCAATGGCAGCCAGCCAGATCGCAGGCGTTAACCAGTGCGCCGTAATGTATGCCACGCGGCCTGCCAGCCAGAGCCCTGCCAGTCGCTTCAGCCATACATAATTAACGGGTTCAGTTGAGGTAAATTCAGGCACAGCAGTCAGCATAAACCCGATGATTGCCGCACCGCTCAGCGCAAAAAGAAACTCATGAATATGCCAAAGGAGTGGGCCACCAGGCGGGTTGAATGGAACAGACAGAAAAAGCGTCAATCCCCACAGCAACATCGACAGTAACGCCCAGATAATAGTCAGCAGAAAAAATATGCAGTGTGGCGAGTCCCATAATGTCGAAACAGTTTTCATGCAGGCTCCAGGTGAAAGGCAGCACGCACGGCAGCAATACCCAAAAAATCTCGGGTACGTTCGAGCAGCCAGTTCTGCTGTTGGCGCTGATTATGGCCACCGGTGTGAAATTCGTAGCAGATATGCCCTGGATTGCCGCCCAATACGATAATGCGGTCGGCGAGACGCATGGCTTCAGCGGGGTCGTGGGTAATCATCAACAGACTGCAGCCGGTATCAGAGATCGCCTGTTGCAGATAACGATACAGTTCAGCCTTCAGGCCGATATCGAGGGCGGAAAATGCTTCGTCCAGCAGTAACAGATCTGGCTGCGGTAGCAGGGCCCGCGCCAGTGCGACCCTGCTTTGCATGCCGCCGGATAACGCTGCAGGATACTTAAGCAGATCTTCCTCGCTCAGTCCGAGCTGAAGCCCTATTTCCTGAGCTTGCAACTGCCGATCATTACGGGCAATCCCCCGGGCTTTGAGACCAAGGGCGATATTATCGAGCGCGTTTTTCCAGGGCAGTAAACGCGGCTGCTGAAACATCAGTGTCGGCTTGGCAAAGTCGTTCCGCAGCACTCCTCCACTGGGTATCAATAAGCCAGCCGCAATATTCAGCAGAGTGGTTTTTCCGCTACCCGATGGGCCGACCAAAGCTACGGCTTCGCCCTGCTCTAATGTCATTGAAACAGGGCCAAGCACGCGTCGGGTGGCAAAGTTCTGACTGATCTCATGCATCGTCAGACGTGTCATTATATTTCTCTCCAGGCTTCGACATGGCGTTTCAATGGTTCCAGCAGAATATATTCGACAGCCAGCAGAGTGCTTATCAATGCAAGAATCCAGGCCATGGATGTGACAGAGTCCAGGTGGCTTCGGGATACCGCCAGCGCAGCACCAATCCCATCATCGGTCGACAGCAACTCCGCCATAACAACAATTTTCCACGACATTCCCAGAGCAGAACTCCAGGCGGGAAATAAATACGAAAAAATATGCGGCAAATATAAATCCTTCCAGCGCATTGTCATGGGAATGCGGAAAACAAGTGCGACTTCTTTCAGTTGTCCATCCAGTGTTCTTGTTCCCTGCAGAGCACCAAGAAAAATAATAGGGAAGCATGCGATAAAGACGGTAAAAACAGGGGTTCCATCACCCATGCCGAACCAGAGTAATGCCAGAATCAGCCAGGCAACGGGGGGAATACCCATCAGGACAGTAATGACCGGACGACTGAGCATGGATGTCGTCATGCTCATGCCGGCACCTATGCCCAATACACTGCCAGCCAGTAAAGAAAGAACAAAGCCACTGATGGCACGGCGGGCAGTGACTGCAATATCATGCCACGGCGTAGCATGATGAAGCAGTTCCCACAGGCGGTTAATGGCATGTAACGGCTGTGGCAGGACCAGTGGCCCGAAGATATCGGCCGCCAGTTGCCAGGCTGCAAAAAACAACAGCAGGCTGGAGGCGGCTCCCCAACCGGACCACAGATAGTTAAAGCAGGCGCTTGTTGCCCGGTGAACCAGAGACGCCAAATTACAGCTCCTGATCTGGCGTTTGGTAAAACGCATCGTCTGGAATTTTTCCGCCTAATATGGACGGATTTTTGTTATAGAGCTGGTTGAAGAAAAACTTCAGCTCGGGTTCAGCTTCGTCAGGAGTCAGTGTTTCCATCGTGCTGAACTGCAGCGCATCCAGCACCGCCTCTTTTTCCAGCATGGGCATCTGGCGTACAACCATATCGGCACATTCAGCAGCAGCTTGTTGGCAAATCTGCAACGATTTTTTATAGGCCTGGTTGATCAGTGCCTGTTCTTCCCTTGGCTTGTTTGTAGCGTTAACAACGGCGATTCCGGCTTGAGGTATACGCGCCCGGGTATTAAAGAGCTTGCCCCATTCTTCCTGAAGATTAACGCTGCGATATAAATCCGGAGCTACCAGCTTCAGCGGAAAAGAGTCTGTTTTACGCAGGGCCATCGACACAGCAGGTTCTGCCAGCAATGCATGATCAGTGCGTCGCATAATCAACAACTGCATGGCGTCAAGCGGCGAGGTAACATAGCGCACAGAAAAATCCTGACGCGGATTTAATCCGTGTTTTTCAGCCAGTAATTGAAAAACAATGTCGGGCATGTCACCACGGAATGGCACTGTAATTTCTTCTCCGGAAAAATCGGTCAGAGATTTCATATCGGCATTGCGTGATAAAAGGTAAAGAATACCCCAGGTGCTGACGTTCAACAGGCGTGTATCGACACCACGGTTGTACAGGTTTGCGGCGACATTGGTGGGCATTGCCACATAGTCTGCGCGCTCTGACATCACAATGGCGCGCAACTGATCAGGGTCTTTCCACAACTGAAAGTGGGCGTCGTAACCCAGAGCTGACAGGGCTCCACTTTCAATCATGTGGATCAGAGGAAACGAAACACTGGCGGGAGGTCCGGCCAGTGTCAGCGGAGTGCCTGCAGTGGCAACACCACTGCAGAGCAGGTAAGCGATCAGCAAGGCACGCATCAGAAGGCTCCTTGCCAATTCAGGGCAACACTGCGTCCGGGAGCATTAAGCTCGGCGCCGGATAAGCCTTCCGCCAGATGCTCATGGTAGGTACGGTTGGTCAGGTTGCTGACCGCAAGGCGTACCTTATGGTCTCTTGCTGGTTTCCAGTTAAGGCCGGCCTCCAATGTATTAAATGACGGCGTTTTATCCTCCAGACCACGGCTGAATTCGGTCGCAGTCAGAGTCTGTGACTTCACCAGACGCCACTGAGCATCAAGTTGCAACGTTTCTGTAAATTGACCGGTCCAGCCCAGGGTTAACTCATCAGCCGGCATCTGGAACAAAGGTTCGTGCAGGTCGTTGTTGTGACCGCGAACCAGACTGATCTTAACGCTTACGCTCTGGGAGTCGCTTGCCTTTATGCGGAGATCTGCGTCCACTCCACGCACGGTGACGCTGCCCAGATTGACGGTTTGTTTGCAATACGTCTGGCTACCACAAGCGGTGTTAACGCTTGGGTCCTGAATTTCGCCGGTAATAAAATCATTAATGGTCTGATGGTGAAGACTGACGGCGTACTGCAGTTGCGTATCGCGACCTTTTATTCCCAGTTCCAGCTGGTGGGCGGTTTCAGCATCCACGTCCGGACTGCCAATATAGTAGTAGCCATCTCCTCTCAGGCCAGATTCATAACGTTCACGCATATCCGCTGCGCGGAAGGCTTTACTCAGACGAACATAGGGACGCAGCAGTGGACTGACGTCATACATTGCCGCGACGCTACCGGATAGTGAACTGTCTTCATGACGGAGACCCGTTGTGCGGGCACCATTGTTCATACTGCCGGCGTCGGCACTGACCTCATCCTGACGCAGCGAGGTAATCAGTCGCCATTGTTTGCCGGACAGCTCATCCTGCAGATACAAGCCGGTTGCCGTAATTTCTGCATCTTCAAACGGGTTGTTACTGACGAAGGTAGTGAAAGCGGGGGCTTGTGCCATCATCCGGTCCGGGCTGGCACTCATCTGCCAGTAATTGATACCTGCTGACAGGGTATGCTGTGAATTCAGATAATGATCGTAGCGAACATCGGCACCTTGAGTATCGAAGCTGACGTCATTGGTGACGATATCGTCTCCAAGCCAGTCCGCCCAGGCGTAAATAGTGCGCTCCATCTCCTGAGTGTACAGGCGGACATCCAGCTGACCCTTGTCGCCGGAATAGGTGAGGCCTGCTTCATTGAGAAGTCGCTTCTGATCTGGGGAGTGAATGGTTTGATTTCGTGTAGCTGGATTGGTTGGGTGTGGGCGGGTTGAGCCCGGATACCAGAGGTCCTCGTCCTTCTGTTGCTGATGCGACAGGCGAAGTTGGATTCCTTCGTAACGGAAACGATACTGACCGATCAGGCTGGTTGATTCATAACCTGTTTTATCTGCCTCCCCTTCCGGGGTGTGGTAGTTGTCGTGATCGGCATAGCTTGCTCCCACCATAAGGGCATGTTGCTCAGAGCCAGCATTGGCGATGACACCAAGCTGGTAACTGTTATCAGTTGATGCGCTCCCGGCACTCGCTTTTACCGACTGATCCTCGAAAGTGGCCTGCGGCAAGCGCAAGTTGATCACGCCGCCTAAAGCTCCCGTACCATACAGCGCCGAAGACCCGCCTTTAACTACTTCGAGCTGGTCGGCCAGCGCCAGAGTCATCAGTGAGGTGACTGACCCCGCAGGCTGAGCGGAATTAAGCCGCATGCCATCGACCAGCAAAACAATTCGTTCTTTACCCAGCCCCCTGATATATGGGTTCTGCCCATGCGCACTGTCGCTCCCGACGGCGATACCTGCCTCACCGCGGAGGGCATCTCCAATATTGGCTGATTGACTCTCAAACAACTGCTGGCTATCGAGTGCCAGCGTGCTGACCGGTGTTTCCGTATCGACACGCTCATTACCGGTTGCTGTAACACTCGTTGCTGGCAGTTCATAGACCTCTGCAGCCAGAGCTGCCTGACTGGCGAACAACAGGGCGATCGAAAGCCTGGATTTACAACAAGACATAGACACCTCCATATTTATGATAATTATTATCATTAACATGTACAGGTGTTATTATTATCAGTAGGTAGGTGGTGTATTCATTTGGTGGTAGACGAGTGCATGCTCACATGCGTCCGACATCCCTGTCCTGCAAGCTACACCAATTCCCCTAACCAAAATACTCCGAAGGCAGTTGGGCAACGAAGGCTTTGCGCAAATCCCCCAACGTCTGAAATTCCGGTGGCCAGGCGCGCATTTTCTTCTGCACCCAAATGCGAACTGCGCTGTGGTTATCGACCGTGGGGCTGACTCCAAGGTAGCCGGCCAGTCCGTGGCCATGCTGTACTTCCGCTACAAAAATGAGCCAGTCGGCAATGCGGTTGGCTTTTTCTGAAGCCCATACCTGATGAAAGCGTTGGTAATGCATTATTCATCCTCCGCTTTGGGTTTGCTTCCATCGGCGATAAAGCGCTGTTGCAGCAGACGGTCAAACGCCGAGCCATCCTGGCGGGTCAGGTTGGGTACATAGCGGGAATACACCCGGAACAGCATCTCGGTGGTGGTATGCCCCATCTGCCGGGCAATCCACTCCGGGCTTTCGCCGGCGGCCAGCCAAAGAGTCGCTGCGGTATGGCGGGTCTGATACGGGCGGCGTTCCTTCAGGCCCAGATAACGCAGTAAGGGGTACCACACACGCTTAGTGATGTTGTTGTGCTTCAGGGGCGTGCCAGAGCGTGACGAGAACACAAACTGGTGCCGGGCGGTAACCTTCTGTTGCTGTCTTAACGCCTCGTAAACGGGTTGCGACATATGAATCTCACGCTGCGAGCCATCTGTCTTGGTGTAGGTGATGTTGCCATCCACAACGGTTTCGCGGATCAGAATCTGGCGGCGTTCGAAGTCGATGTACTTCCACTTCAGACCATCAATCTCCGCCGTACGCATCCCGGTGAAGAAACGCACGGTGTAATAGGCCTTAAAGTCATCACGCACGTTATCCAGAATCCGGCGCACCTCCTCCAGGGTAAAAGGCTCAACATCCACTTTCTGGATCTTCAGCGATTTGATTCCCCGGAAGGGACAGGTAAACTCATACCGGTCAGCGGCTTCTGTCATAAGCATCCTTAACGGGGTCATGATCTTGTTGATGGTTGCAGCCTTCAGTTCACTGGATTTCCGCGCCGGATCTTTGGCGAGAGAGGAGCGGAAATTCAGGATATCGGCTTTGCTGATGTCGCTGACTCTTTTATCCCCCAATCTGGGCAGGATGTAGCTGTTCAGGTTCACCATCACCGTCAGTAAATGGCTGTCACGCCATTCAATCTTTTTCTCGGTCAGCCAGACGTCAGCGAAGTCTTTCAGCTTTGGGATATCTTCCTCGGTCTGATACGGCGACAAACGCGCCGCCCGGACCTTCTCGTCCAGCTGATCGAAAAAATCCGCCTTAACGCTTTTCGGGAAATACTCGCGGTACACAAAGGTACCGAGCACCATTTCGGCTTCCATGCGCTCAATGATTTTCTGCAAACGCTTACGGTTGGCCGGTGAATCCTCAAACTTCGTTTGCTCGCGGCAGCGCTGGCCGCGATAGCGGAAATCGATCTGTAGACGGCCGTAGCGGGTATTAATTGTTGCCATGGTTAAGCTCCTTACTGCAGGGCCATGGCCACGGTGTCAATGGAAGGGGCCTTGAACATATCGGCCTCAATTTTCTCCCAAACGTACAGAATCTTGCGGCCACCAAACGGACGGAAGTAGTGCACGCCTTCAAGCAGAACAGAGTCCTTCAGTTGGTTACGGATGGTGCGTGGGTCGTATTTGATGCGTTCTGCCAGTTCTTCGGTGGTTAAGTATGTTTGGCTCATAATGCGTTCCTTAGTGGTTGTTTGTAGAGCAAGGTCTACATTAGAAGCGATCAAAACCCATGTCAATACTTTTTTGATGAGTACACTCTACATATATCCTTCAGGGTGCTCGTATGATGAGCTCGCGCGCTTGGTGCAGATTGGTTTAAGCGGTAATATTCGGGCAATAAACAGCCTGGAAACCAAGCTCATGGTCCGTTTTAGATTGAAGGAACTGATAGCCGATAAGGAATTTAAGGAAGGGCGTCGGATCACTCTGGAAGAGGTATCACGTGAAACCGGCATTCACCGAACCACGCTATCCAAGATTGCCAATCAGAAGGGGTATGTCACGAACACCGACGTGCTGGATCGGTTATGTGTTTATTTTGAAGTGCCGATCGGCAGTATTGCAGAGCACTTGCCAACCGTTTCAGAACCAGAATAACGAGCCGATCCCTCAAAACATTTCGGGAGAATATTGGGAGTCCTGCTCTTCGAATCTCTCCCTGTGATAGCGGATGAATGGCAGGTGTTCGGTTGCTAACCATCTGAGCTTCAGCTGCTTATTGATACCAAGTAGAGCTCGTTGCTGGGCAGGAATCGCTGTTGAGGTGACCAGTTCACCGTTGTCGTCGAATGTGATCAGGAAGCGATCAAAAAGCGCATCAAGATTTGCACTCAGCAGAAAGCCATTGAATACATTCAGGCGATCATTATCGGTGTCGCACTCCGCCCAGGGTTTGGAATGGCTTGCTCGGAGTACAGCGGTGACTGATATGCCTGTAACCGCGCATGCGCCACCCCAGTAGTCCATCATGGCTGAGCGGTAAGATTGTTGCCCAACACGTTGTCGAACAAGCCTCTCGATCTCGGTTCCCCTGGCTTCTGGCGCGAGAGCTTCAAGTTCTTTTTCCAGCAGAGCGTGGTAGTTGTTAGCCGCCTGATTGGGCAGGGCATATGATAACGACGCGGCACGGCGGAGCAGCTTTGCCAGCTCCACTTCGGAATCGACGTAAAATCCAGTTGCCGATTCAACCAAATCCGGAAAGCTCCTTCGTATCTCCTTGCTGAGCAACGGAGATTTTCGCGAACTGAGATGAACCTCAAACTGTGACCCGGCTTTAGTGATCGATGCTTTTGCTGGATGCCGAGCAGAAGCAAGAACAACCTCATTGGCGAAGCTACTCTCAAGGTATTCAAAGCCGGAATCGTAACCAGCTTTTTCCACTAATGATCTTTCTAACGAATTCATTTCCAATTACCAACGAAATGATTCCTCACCGGTTCAAGTGAGGCAGGCAAGCCGCCAATGCATGTGATACCCAGATAGGTAGCAGCCCGGGTTGCTCCTACATACAGATAGCGGTCGAACAACGCAGGTTGTTCAGCTGCAAGCTGGTCAATACCAACGAAGAATACCGCCTCGAACTCAAGTCCCTTGATGTGCCGAATATCAAACACGCGTACATCTGTTCCTTCGCCAAGCGAGCGACCTTCAGAGCAAGCAGCAGCCTTAAGATTGGTCAGGTATGGGGTCAGCTGCTCTGCCATTGGTTGGACAGCGCCCTCGCTATTTACGAGTACGGCAATGGTGGGGAAAAGACCAGCCCCGACAGATCTTTCGACTTCGTTAATACGATCGGCAAGCCACTTAACCGTTGCCTCTCCTTCGATATTCTCGCCCAGAACGGGGGATACACCTTCATGGATGCTGTCATCCGGCAGCTGGCCTGCGGCAGACAAGTCACCCTTCTGTAACTCCAGCAAATCATTGGCGAAACGGTTGAGTAACCGGCTCTGACGATACACAACACGAATTGGATGAGCTTTTATTCTCTTTGATACCCACTCAAGCTGTTCAATATGGCGAATACCTGTCGATGTGATTCGCTGGTTAAAGTCACCACACGCGAAGAAAGACTGTGTGTTGGGTGATGTAAGGCTCTCCATACAGGCGAGCTCAAGAATCGAGAAGTCTGTCGCTTCATCGACCATGATCTGGTTACGGAAGTGGGATGAAATCGTCTGCAAGTAATCGAATTCTGTCTGCTCGATATTGCGTTTTACGAAATTCTGTCCAAGAAGCTCTCTAGCGTTTTTCAACATTGTCAGAATGACAAGGTCCAGTTCGATTGGAGTAATCTCATTCGCCTTGGATTTCGTGGAATAAAATTGCTGCTCTTTGGCATCCTTGCTTCTTCGAAAGCGCACATAGCTACTGGCAACTGATGACACGTACTTCGAATGAGACTTGATAAAACGGCCAAGGCCAGACTGCATGCTAGCGTTGCGGCCGATTTCCTTCAGAGCGTCGGTTGCTGGAATACGCTCACCCAGAAACGCCAAGACAGCGGCATTTCGGCCGGATTTGGGCGCAGTCCGTTTTTGAAATACATTTCTGGCAAGTGATCTAATTGCTGCAGCATAGAAGAGGGTACCTCTAGCTGCAGACCCCGGCGCTTTTGATGAAGTAGCGTCGACTTCATCAGAAGCGTCTTCGTCATCATCTTCATCCAACTCATCGGTAGCGTTATCAATCGTCTCTATATGGGCTGCCAGCTCAGCAAAAACAGACTGGTTTTGATTGAATAGCCGACGCTGCTCTTTCCTGATTAGCTCATCAGCTCTTGTTTTGGATTCTGACTGTATTGAAGAAAGTTCGCTCTCCAAATTTCTTAGCGCTTGATACGAAGCAACAAGAGAGTCTTGCTCAATTCGGGATACGACTACCTGAAGCTTCTGCAATAGTTCGCCATGTTGTTCACCAGCAGCTGCCTCGACCTGTGGTAATCCAGTTTTTAACTGCAGCTTAAGCCAGTCTTTATGGAATTGCATAAAGGCTTCAAACCAATCACGGGGATCCTGAATAACCTCTTGATGAACAACTTCACTATTCGTATTCAACAAAAAGCGGCCGCCATTGGCTGTTTTAAGCACCCCAAGCGTATTTCGGGCAAAGCTGTTTCGAAAACTGGTCCAGGTTTTCACATGCTCATCTGACGCCGAGATGTTCTCCAGACTAAAGGCCTCTTTCAGATAATGCCTCAGCAATTCCGAAGGGGTAAACATCAGCCAACTTTGCTGATGAGGGCGAATATGGTCATTTTGTACGGCAACCGAGCGTTCGTCGTCGGACAAGCTGAGCAGGTCAAGCTTTTGGCCGAGACGCTTGATCAGCGTAGTGGTTTTACCGGTACCGGGTGGGCCAAGTATAATCAGCTGTTCATCCAGTGGCAGACGGAAAATCGTACCCTGAAATTGGTCCAGGATCGGCTGGTCTCTCAATCCCATAGCCGTTCTGATCTGATGTTTGATACCGGACTGAACGATATCGGATGCTTCAAATCCTGCGAGCATCCGCTCAAATTCATCCGCGATATCAGCAGGGCTCTCGGAAGCAAGCAGGTCTCTTAGTGAGCTAATAGTCTTGGTGTCGGCATCAAGGTGGCGGAAGACCGATGGCTTTGAATCCCACTCTTTCGCTAGTTGCTGCGACTTGATGCTGAGCTTTTCGATTACATAGTAGCGGGTTGGCTTACCATCAGAATTAGCTACGGCCATTTCCCCTAATGGGATTTCCGCTAATTTGCCGATGTCAGATCGATAAGAGGCTAGTTGCCTGCCTGAACCAAGTACGATGCCTGTCGTACGTGATATGTATGCCACTCGAAGATTGCCAGCATCGTCTTCAAGTACCATCCTCATGATGGCGGGTTCCCGAGTCAGGCTTCTTAGTCCCTCATCCTGATTTTTTTGGATGTTGGCGAGATTCTGGTGAGCGTTGGCGCCAGTGAAGGCATTGCTCGTGGCGAAGCTATCAGTGCCGCGATCAGATCCTGATTGCAGCTTCGCTTGTGCTGTCTGAGCAATCTCTTTGATAGTATCCAGAGTTTCCTTGGCTAACGATTGCAGCTCATCCATCCGATGTTCCTTTCGAGGGCGATATTGAGCTGATCTTAAAGTGATAAAAGCATCAAGTCGATGGTTTGCCTGTTTGCAGCGTGTTCCACTCGATAGTCTTGCTGCTCCAGTGTTTAGTGATGCTTTGAGTAAAATCAGCGCGTACCAGCTTTGCTCTCTGTTCGCACCAATCTTCGTTTTGTCGGCGGATTATCAGGCCTTCAGGGGGCCCCTTGCGGTAGCGGCTTTGGGATGTTGCCAGCAGTTGCTTTAACTCGTTCAGACTGGTCTTGCCTTCAAGCAAGGCGGGTACGCAGCTTAAACCAAGATCTGACGCCAGTTGATTGCGGCGTTCACTGCTGAAAAACCGTTGCTGTTGGCGGTCGTAGACGTCAAAAACCAGGAACCAGTCTGGCAGGCTGTTGTAGTCGAGGGAATGTTTGGCGGCGCACCACTCGCCAAACAGAATCCAGCCCGGTGAGAGGTGATCTCTTAATGCCCATTGATGAAGGGCAAACCAACTGTTTAGCCGAGAGAACTGGCCAGATAAAGGTTCAAGTAGATACTGGCCGCGATTTTGGGCCAGGATCTGGCCGTCAGAGCCGATAGAGATTCCCAAATTGGCACCGTCGAGCTTCTCTTCGACCAACACTTCACCAGCCAGAAGCTGCCTGGCTTCGTTGGGGGCAAGTACCTTGTCGTCTCGTGGTGGCTCTTTACCAAGCCAGTCGATATGAGGCGTGTGAGGAAAACGAAAAAACTCAGTCATTTAGGATTATTTACGGGTCTGCTTTTCAGCATGTTTCTGACGGGACCAGTCTTCAATAATGGGTTCAAGCTGTATGTTATTGGCAAGCAGGTTAGTTTCCCAGTCATGCCAGTCGGTATCACCGGCAAACGCCACACAGCCTTCACCATATTTTTCGTGAGAATCCAGCGCAGCTGCGACCATCTTTTTATCAGCAAGATCATGGATCACATCAAGTAAGGGTGGCTGCAAAATGCCATGCCCGTCGGCATCGTATTCTACTTCGACGTTATCGACGGCATTGGTACTCCATTTGTGCATCACGACTTGAATACCGTAATCATTGAAACCGAGTTTATGGGTGTACTCCGAGTAAATCCCATTAGCTGTATCCAATACCATTTTTGATGGACTTTTCTCGAATTCATGGAGCCATTGCCAAACCCGCCTTCGCTGTTTGGGTTCTGCCGGTGTTGCATCAATATCTTTCGGGGCGGTTGGATTAGCGGCACTGGCGGCAATCAATACGTTGGTATCGACAACGTAGCGTTCCTTCATTGCGATGTCCTTATCGTTATTTTTGAGCCTGCTTTTCAAACACCAGACGGGCTTGCTCTCGGGTTTCACCCATCGCATCGCCAAAGAACTTGTCTGGCCAGTTTTTCAAACGGCCAAATTCGTCCAATTCGAGCGGACGCATTTTGGCTGTTTTACCATCGCGCTCAACAAAATACAGGGCGGTTTCTTTCTCAGAGATCACCTCCTGTGCCGTCAGGGTTTGCAGGCGTCGGAACAGATGTTCGCTGTGAGTTTCTACAATGAATTGTACGTGACGTTCACGACTGACTTGCGACAGCAGCTCTGCCAGTTCACTTTGAGCCAGTGGATGTAGGTGGCTTTCGGGCTCTTCAATCAGCACGATATGGCCTGGCTGGGCGAACAGGGTTGCAACAATGACCGGCAACACCTGAGATACGCCAACACCGACATCCTTGATATTGCTGCCTTCACCATAATTGACGATATGCAACTCATAACGAGCAGAGCGCCCCAGCTGTTTTACATTCAACCCATCGGCAAGGTTCATTTTCTTCAGCCAATAAGCCGTCTGTTCAAATAAACGTGCCGTGTCGTTTAACGGCTTACGGGATTTTTTGAGCTGCTGATACTCAACGCCGCTGGCAATCAAGGCATCAATCGCTCGTGCGCCGTCATCGCCTATATGGGCGGGCATCCGCCCGGCCCAAACATAATCTCGTTGAGCCAAGCGACGAACTGGGCCCAGATAGATAATGCGGCTGAGTTCATCCAGCAGTTCCGGGCCAATATCCCGGATGGCGTCGGCACGATCACCGAGTTTATTCAGGGTTGCGGCTGAAAACGCAAAGGAACGCTCCGGGCGGAAGTCGGCACTTTGCCCCAGCGGCTTGCGCTCGCTGGCGAGATTCAGCTGGTAAATACCGGCTTTTTTGCGCTGCACGGTAAAACCCTGTTCGCCTTTACCCAAGCGCAGAGAGTCCAATTCAGCACTATTACCACTGCCTTTGCGATAACGGGCGGAAAACAGTGAAGACTCATGACTACCGGGTTCTTCCTGCCAGCGAAACTCAATCCCGAACTGGTTAGCCGGTGTGCTGGCCGAGGCACTGGCGCTGCGGCACAGTACATCCTGAAACTGCCCCAGCGTTACCGAGTCGGCCTTGCCATTGGCATAGTCGTTATCCGGGTTGCCCAGATTCAGATCGATATTCGGGTCATCGCTTTTTACCGTCTGGCGAATCAGCAGCAAACTCTGAATCAGGCTGGATTTGCCCGATGAGTTGGTGCCCAGCAGCAGTGTGAGTGGCGCTAACCGCAGCGGCCCCGTAGTGCGCCAGATTTTGAAATTATCCAGCTTCAGATGGCTTAGCATCAGTGCAGCTCTCCCGCTTCCAGTTTATCCCAGGCTTCCAGCACCAGACGTTGGGTGCGGTATTCACCGTACAGGCGCTCATCGCTTCTTTTTAACACCGCAAATGTTTCTGATGGATAGCCTGGCTTAATTGATTCGGGGTCAAGAATGAATTGCAGTTCCTGCCTTGAAAGGCCGTACAGTTTGGCATAGTAAGCATCAAGCTCTGCTTGAAGCACAGCTCTGCAATCAGGATCGAAGTTGAATGGCTGGCCTTCATAGCCCAAGTCTTTAGCCCACCCCTCCATATCATTCGAGTTATAAGTAAGTTGCAGCACTCTGCTAGTTACGAACGTGATGTCTTGTTCTGAATAAAGGTCTGGGCTCAACACTGGCAACTGCTTCACGATAAAGAAATTCATCGTTAAACCACCAATTTTTTGTCTGGCAAAATAGTCGAAACATATTGATGAGACGTTAGCTTGTAACAAGGCCACCAACTTTGGAGAGCGATCAGTAAGCATCAGTGGGAACTTATTGCCGACTGCTACTCTAGGAATCACTGAGCCAACAAAAGAACGAGCACTGGCCCTGGAGTCGGTAACATCCCTGAATCCGAGGACCCACTTGTACGGCCATTCTTTCTCCTCAAAACGCTCCTCCATGTCTTCCTTGGGTAACCAGTAGAATGGAAGTGGCTCATACGAGGGGTCCTGAAGATCATCCAGAGTCGTTTTCGGAAGGATGTGTGCACGTTCATGAGGCGTTAACTTAAAGTCGCTATAACGGTGGTTATAGTGATAAATCATCTTGCCTTCATAGACCGGGACGTATTCAGATGTTCCTTTGCAGAAACGACTTGCTATTAAGCTATATTCTTCTTTTACAAGCTCATCATATGTTCTGAAAAGATAACTATCGCTAGACATGTGGTACATAGCTACAAACTGAATTCCCCACGGGTTTCTTTCTGATGCCTCTTTCGTTTCCTCACGAATAAGCACAGGAACACGCTGGTAGATTTTCTTTGTAATCTCAGCATCGTAACGAGATTGGAAAATTGGGCACGTTAAAGTATTTGGGTTTACTCGGGAAATATCTTCAGGGCTCAGGGTAAAAACACGCTCGGGATCATGGAGGTGTTCAATTTTTTTACCCTGAAACAGAAAACGCATTTCATCAGTTTGCTGTGCAGAACCTACAATGGTCGTCAGAGCAAAACGCAACATATGGCCTTGCCCTGCACCTTGGAAGAAGCCTTCGTTTTCAAACTCAAAGAAGCTATCCAGCGCCTTTTTAGATACTAGCTCGCCAAAAAAGTCTTTGGTTGAGTTATCTGTAGCCAAGCCAGAAGGCACAATAAAACCAGCACGCCCTTCTGGTGAGATGATCTGATAAATCGTTTCACTGAACAGCGCATAGGTATTGACGTCACCGACGCCGGTCAGCGCATAGCGCCCACCTTCGTCGCCATTGACGTGCATAAAAGCACTGGCGGCTTCAGCGGTGCGTTTAGCGGTCACGAATTCGTTATACAAACGGGTTTCGGCCAGGCATTCGTGCTCCGGGTGTGGAATTTCCGGGTAAAGATGCTTGGCCAGCATACCTTCGCTTAGCCACTGAATCCGTTGCGCACGTTCTGCCTTGTTCTTGGCGTTGGCTACATCGGTACTGCGGGTGGCAAAGAACTCTTCTTCCTGTAGCTTGATGCGTTCCCACGGCGGGTTGCCCAGCACGCAGTCAAAACCGCCCTGGGCAAAGACTTGCGGATAAGCCAATGGCCAGTGGAATACGCTGGCATCACTACAGGCCTGCATCGCCTGGTTGCGAATGCTCAAGTGCTGCTCGTTATGGTGGTTGTTCACCAGTTCCAGATACAGATTGGCCGTGGTCGGAATTTGCGCTTCTGTGTCTTCGGTTTTGGCCATTAAAAACGCACCCAGCAGCATATCGGCGGCGTGGCGTAACGGGCTGTGTTTGGCCTTGTCGAGAAAGGCCAGGTAGGCGGCTTCCTGTTTGGCGATTTGTTTGGTGGTGCGCTGGGGCATGGCCTCGATGGCTTGCAACTCTGCCAATTGGCTGGCTTGTTCCAGCGGCAACTTGAACTGTGGGCTTTTACGGTCTTTTTCCAACTGCTTTAACGCAGCGGTATTGGCTTTGCCCAGTGCGGTGCATACCGGCTTTTCATCACCCGACAGGGCTTTAAAGGCTGCTTTCGGGATACCGTATTCCAATGCTTTCAGGTCGGTCAGACCCAACAAGGCATCACCGCATTGTAAGTGGTGATCGAGGAACGATAACGGTTGGCCTTCTTCAAAACCTTCCAGCCACAGCGCCATGCGCGCCAGCTCCAGCGCCATGGGATTGCGGTCGACACCGAAGATACAGTTGGCCACCACATCACGCAGAGCGTGACGGTAATCGGCGGGTTTTACTGCACCGTCTTCGGTGCGCAGCTGAGCCAGCTCCTGTGCCAATCGGCGTGCCGCCGCCAGCAAGAAGTGACCACTGCCACAGGCGGGGTCGATCACGCGAATACTGAGCAAGGCATCGGTTGGATTACTTTTATTGGCTTCTAACCGCTGCCTTATTACCGGTTCCAGTGCGGATTTGATCAGCTCCTGTACCAGTGAATCCGGGGTGTAATAACTACCACTGGTTTTACGGGCGTTACCGGCGGTCGAGCCTTCGCTGGTAATACCGACAAAGCCAAAGGTTTTTGCTGTAACGTTAATATCCGGTACCAGCTCCAGCAGGCTTTCGTATACGCTGCCCAGCTCTTCTGGCCCCATATTGCGGTAATCGATGGGGGCTGGTGAGCCCTTGTGCATGGCCCAGCGTAAATGACGCATAGCACTGAGCAAGTGCAGGTTGTACAGGCTGGAACTATCCAGTGCCTTGCACTGCTGTATGTTAAATAAGCCACCCAGTGCGGGCAGATCGAGCCGTTCTTCACCCTCAGCCAAGCCCGAAAACACAATGCGTAATGACTGCCATTGGTCGTCAAAACGGTTGAGGTTACGGCGTTTCAGGCAAGCATCACGCAGGCGGCCCAACGCATAGCCCTGAGCGTAAGCACGCCGAGCCTGTATCTGGGCTTTGGAAAGTTTCTTTCCTTCATTTTGTTCAGCGTCTTGTGGGTGCAGCAGACCGCGTTCTTCCACGGTAAACAGGAATATCAGGCGATACACTAGCCGCAGCAATTGCTGAAAGTAGTCGTTTTTGCTGATGGCTCCATCGGCCAGTTGTTGGCGTAGTGCCTGGTTGGCCGGGTGTTGGATAAAGCCTTCACCCAGGGTTAGCAGTGCCTGTTCTACGCCGATACGCAGGCCATCGCGTACACGGGTACCTTCGGCTTTGCCGGTTTCACGCCACTGCTCCCAGATGCTTTGCTCTGGTTGTGAATTCAGTGCGGCACGGCTGGCATGCAGCAAGCGCCAGAGACTGGCGAATTCGCTGAAGCGTTGGCCTTCGAGCACATCCTGCAGGTCAAATTCGAGAAAGCTTGGGCGTGTCAGGCTGGCTGCATCGCGCAAAATACGCAGTTGTTTTCCGTTGCTGACGATGGCCCAGAGGTGTTCGTCGCTGGCATTCAGCAGCTCCTGCGCTAACTGGAATGCTGATTTTTTGCGACTGCCTGTACCTTCGACTGCCAGCTCTGGCAGGCCGTCATCAAGCTTTGCGTTAAACGGTGCGACCACAACCGGAATATGCCCGGCAATCAGACTGATAGGGTACCGGCGCTCATAAACCAATAAAGGCCCAGACGGCTGAATGCTGGTGTAGCCAAAGGCATCGCGCAGCAGTTCCTGCACAAAGCTTTGGGTTACGGCCCAGACATCGACGTCTTGCCGTTCCAGATTGGCAGCAAAAGGCTTCCACTGGGCGCAGGCAATCTGGAACGCGCGGCTGTATTCATCCTTAAGTTTTAAGCCCTTGGGGATACGGTAATCTGCTTCGGTTTGCAGGCTTGCCTGACCGAGTGCCGCTTTTTCCAGTTGGTCGGGCAGAAACAGTCCGCCTTCAAGGGTAATGCTGGGCAGGTTCAGAGCGCTTTTCGGTTGGCGTTTTACTTTTTTCATGGTCTTTCCTTACAGCGCATCTGGCAGTAATACATACACGCCGATGATATCCACCGGCAGGCAGGCTTTAACGCTGTATTGGCCAACGTCTTTGGCAGCTTTTCGTACCTGGCTATGATCATTAAGCAAGGTTTCAGCGCGCTCACTGGCCAGTTGCTCGAGTTTGGTTTGCTGACTTTGCATAAAGTCGAGGGCCTGCTGAATTTCCCGACTGATCAACTCTTTTGGCAGGTTACCGCTGGGTTGGCGTTCCAATAGCTGGTTCACTTCATTGCCGATGATCCATTTCGGAGTGGTACGGCCTTCAATTGCAACGGCCAGGGTTTCTTCCGCCATTAACTGGAATGGCTCACGGCGGCGCACGTATTCCAACTGGTGGCGTAGGCGCAGCAGGTAAACCGTGGTCACGATGTCAACGTCTGCGGTTTCAGCAGCTGCGCATCGCGCGGCCACCGGTTGCCTGTTGTTCTCTGAATGGCTATCGCTTCGCAGGCTTTCTTCCAGCAAGTGGTCGGCAAAGATACTCACTAACGGGTGGCTGCGATGTAGTTCGTTGAAGTCTATGGTTAATGGTTGTTCGATGCCTTCATCAGCCAAACGCTGACGCAGGTTTTCCGGTGTGTTGGCGGGCAGGAAGCGGTAGCGATTGCCACGACTGACTTCCAATGGTGCATTCAGGCGTGCAGCTGCCGTTTTAATAAATCGCTGTACGTCGGCTTGAGTACCCAGCGATTCCTGCTGCTTTTGCCACTCGGGCATCACGTCTTCAGGTTTAAGGGAGCGCTGGGCAAATACGGTACGGTTGGCTTTGGCTTTTTCCAGTGCGTCTTGCCATTGGCTTTGTACTGGTGCAAGCAGTTCTGCCGCGTCGGCAAACATGTCCAGCGTTTGTGGCGTTGCAATGCTGTTGCGCTTCATCAGCGCTGCTTTTACCAGGGCCTGATTGATGCGGTTATCGTCTTCTGGCATGGGTACCAGTACACCCAATTCTTTCTGGATGGCTTCACCTTTACGCAGAATTACGTTTAAAACAAAGCCATCGACTGGGTTGTCCTGGCCAAACAGCATGGTGCAGCGCACTTCGTCGGCCTGCTGGCCAAAACGGTCAACACGGCCTTCACGCTGTTCGTGTCGGGTTGGGTTCCAGGCCAGATCGTAGTGAACAACGGCAGTAAATAAATGTTGGAGGTTAATACCTTCCGACAAGCAGTCAGTAGCCACCAGAATGCGTTGCTGCCCGTTTTCCATGTCTTCGACTTTCAGTCGGCGTTCTTCTGGCGTGAGTTCACCCGTTACGGACTCCACCATTGCTTTAGGGAAGTGTTTACGCAGGTGTTCGGCAACATAATGGGCGGTTGCAATATACCGACAGAAAATTACGGGGTGGAAGCCGTCGGCGATCAGCCCTTCAAGATGCTGAATCAGCGCAGAAAGTTTTGGGTCACCTTTTTTGCCACTCAGGCGTTCGGCTTCGTCAATCAGCCCTTGCAAGGACTGGTTCTGCAGTTGGGCTGGCGGTTCAATATCGGACGACACCAAGTCATCGGCTTCTCCATCGTGCAGACGTTCGTCAGTGAGCAGATCATCACTGGTTGCCATCCCTTCAAGACGATTACTCAGAGCTTTTACTGCAGCCGCTGGAGACGACGCGACACAGCGAAGCAAGGCCAGAGTGGCATACCAGATCAGGCGGGCGCTGTTTTCACCTTGTTGCTCGACACTTTCAGCCAGCTCGACGCAGTATTCCTGCACAGAATCGAAAAATTTACCCCAGTCACCGGTCAGTTTGTAGGTGACATCGGATTTCATCCTGCGAGGGAAACCACTGCCATCGCCGGTTTCTGTTTGCCATTCGCTGATGTCTTTGCGGCGGCGCTGCACAAAGTGACGCGCCAGTTCCTGGCGAAGAGGATGGCTTGCGGAGGTGTGTTGTTGCAGCTCTGCAAACTTTGGGTTTAGCAGGGAGATGAGATTGTAGAAAGCACTTTCGTCACCAGAATGCGGCGTAGCGGTCAGCATGATCAGATGACGTTCGTCATTTGCGGCTAAGCGCTGCAGGAGTTCGAAACGAAGCTGTTTGCCCTGACCTGAAGAGGCGCAGGTGTGGGCTTCGTCTACGATGATGCACTCCGGTGCAATGGAAAGAAAATGCTCGCGGTGACGTTCACTTTTGATGTAATCGAGGCTGACGACAATCACCGGGAAGTGATCCATCAGATTAACGCCGTGCGGTACCTGGCGTTCGACCCTGCTGGCCGTTGCTGATGTCAGTGCCTCGGCGTGCAGGTTGAAACGGCTTTCCAGTTCTGACTGCCACTGCTCGACCAGGTGTGGAGGACAGAGCACCGCCAGCTTTGATATTTCGCCGCGATCCATCAACTCACGCACGATCAGTCCGGCTTCGATGGTTTTACCGATACCCACGTCATCGGCGATCAATAAGCGTACGGTGCTTAGCCGCAACGCCATCAAAAGTGGAACCAGCTGGTAGGATCGGGGTTCTACTGCGATATTGCCAAATGAGCGGAAGGGGCCAGCGCCTGTTCGTAGTTTCAGGCGCAGGGCATCGCGGAGTAACAGGCCACCGGAATAACTACCTGGCTCTTCTGCATTTGGCCACGGGAATGTAGCCGGGCGGACAGGGTCAATTTCAAGATCTGGAATCAGGGCAATTACATCATCGTCGGTACCGCCAAGTGGGCGCAGGCGCAGCCATTCGTTCGATGACTCACTTTGTACAACCCACTCCCGGCCTCGGGCGTGAACCAGATTGCCTGGCAGATAGTTATGTTCTTGTGTCATTAATCAGCATTCCCGACCATGCCGAACACATGGCTATGGTCATTAAATATTTTGTTCCACTGGACAGGGTCAGATGCATCGATACAAGCCCAGCCTTTATCGGTTAATGCGTGCATGATGTCTGCTGAAACTGCTTCGGTAAAGACCAGCGTTCGCGCACTTTTATACTGAGCGGTAGCCGTAGCATCACCCCCGGATACGGTTACGAACGTGGCGCTGGGTTGATTCAGCCCCAGCTTAATGAGTTCATTCAGAAAGTTACTGGCGATATCATCACCGCCAGAATTTGTTGCAGCAGGTGTAATTTCTGATTCCAGATGAACTCTTGAATTCGCCAGGGCTGCCAGTAACTCAAGGGCTTCCTTATTGCGGCGATTAATATTCTCGTGGTCGGGCTGATTAAAGTAAGACAACAGGCATTGGTAACAACCTGCTTCGCAGATAGCATTGCCGAGCTCGTCTTTCTTCTCTGTTGCTACCAGTTGAGAGGCATCCCATTGCTCATTTTCAGGCTTTTGGAAGTGCATGATTTCCAGTGCTTTACTCGCAACGATGGCCAGGCCTTCGGGTTCGGACGCTAAGCGGGTTAATACGCCAGCCCCACCTTCAGCTGCCTCGTAAAACAGCAGCGATTTTCGGTCATCCAGTTTTGGTAGTGGCTCAGCTACAAGCTCGGACTCTTCTATCTGGAACGTCATTTCGACACCGCGCTTAAGTGCGGCTTGGACTGTTGCCATAGCCTCCAGTGATGGAGGGGCCAGCGGTGCAAGAATGAGTAGGTTGCGGTGATCCTCAACGAATGGCACGATGCGCTGGCTGGCGACTTTTTCCATTGCGCCTTCTTCAGGACCGCCATCATCATTGCCGTTAGGATCGTCCTGCTTACTCCAGAGTCCAGTTATCGGGTTGATGTAGAAGCCCAACTGGTTTTTGTCTTTGCGACGACGCCAGCCGCGGTTAATACGCCAGATTCGTGCTGCGGGTGCATAAGTCAGCTCGGCAAGGTTTTCGCCTTCAGCGCTGACAAGGGCTTTTTCTTTCTGAATTTTGGAGTCTGGCCCCGGCAGAAAGCGATATGTAGTCTGTAGCTCAAAGCCCTGACGTTGACGGTCTTCGTCGTTAATTGAGATTCGCTCAACCGGTTGTGTTTCTACTGTTTCAATACGGTAGAGCTCTTTGACCCAGTCTTCTTCACCCAGCAGTGCATCGCAGTTTTCGCAGCGTTCAACCAGAGGTTCTCCTTCTCCTGGCTGACCGAGATGCCCATAACCACATTGGCTGCAAACTCTGGAGGTGATGGTCGCCAGTGAACTGTTTCCAGAAATATGATCGCTGTTACCAACGTTGAGTTTGGCGCGGACGACACGATACATTCGGCCTTGATGGTAAATCAGGCTACGCGGTCCAAACTCCGAAAGAGCAAGAAAGCGCGGACGGCTAACCATACTGCCTTCATCATCCTTGCTGGATTGACCGCCTCGTGCAGGGATCCAGGCCATCAGCGGCAGGCGCGGGAAGTTGTAGCCTGGTAAGAATCCCTGACTTGCCAGATAGCGGTAGGTATAAAAGTCCGAGTTTTGGGTATTGGATGTTTTTTGCAGCTGATTGTACTGGTTGGAAGCATCTACCCAGCGACGGCGAGCGTTGGCTCTCTCCATATCTGTAGAGGTATGGCTTTTGGTAATGGCTTCGGCCATTTCCATTTGCTTCAGTGTGGCTTCAACCAATGCGCGCCAGCGATCAAGCGCTTTAGAAAAATTTTCCGGTGCCTTGTTGATCACAGACTGGATATAGTCGGGGGTAAACCATTTGCTGGTATTTAAATCACCTTCTAGCTGTTTGACCACCCCTTCAGCAGATACCCGCGCTTTGGCAATAACCGCAGGGTCGGACAACCTGGCTTTCAGAGCATCTAGCAATGGCATACCTTCAGATTCAGGATCGACCAGCGGTCTGATGCTGCTATCTAACTCAACTTCTGCTGCTGCCAGCCATACTGCTTGCAAATGGCTTTCGATTAACTCACGGTTGCCCAGATCCAGTGTTGGGGCTTTGACAATCCCGTGGACCATTTCATTAGCATTGTGGAAGAACCACTGATCATGTGGGCTGAGGGATGCACAGTAGGTGATTACAAGGGCCTGCTGGCCAGATCGCCCCGCACGACCACTGCGCTGAGCGTAGTTGGCTGGCGTTGGCGGGACATTGCGCAGGTACACCGTATTCAATGCGGATATGTCAACGCCCAGCTCCATGGTCGGAGAGCAGAACATTACCGGTAAGCGTTCCAGCGGCGATTCGTGGCCGGGTTCGTTGAGCCAGTCTTCCTGATCTTTTTTCGTATAACGGAAGCGTTGCTCAAGCAGTTGGCGGCGTCCCGCATCTACCTGTGCGGTATGCTCCTGTGCTTCGAAAAAGAACAGCGGATGATTTGGCTGTTTTAACATCTCCGCTAAGTTTAAATATAAATGACGGAAGTACTCGTTTGCCCGGCTGGTATCAACAGTTAATTCGTCTGTTAAGTGCCAATCTAATGCTGAAGCACTCAGGCGATAACCTGCCAGGCCTTTTTCAATATTGTGTTTCTGTACGTAGCCGTACATCACGGAGACTTCGAGCAGAGCGGTGACGATATCGACCCACTCGTCGTCCTTCCAGCTGGCAACTTGTCCGGCAAAGGCAGTCGACTTCCAAAAATCTGCGTTTTTGATGATCTTAATGATTCTGGATCGCGCTCCAGCAGTGACCAGATCAGTTCTTGGCTTGCCGCGATATTCTGGCCGCTTGGTCAGTATTAAGTAACGCGATGTCTCAAGCTTTTCATCTGAAGCAAATGCCCAGCGTTCGTTCAAATAGTTGAAGGCGCTGCTTTTTGCTTTGTCTTGTTCTACCGGATCCAGATAACGACTTTCGAGGCATAGTGCCCGGCGCATTTCATCAAACAGCGTACGGCACAGGTTTGCTCGATTGAACGCATTCAACTTAGTAAGTACGGAATTTTTGGTGTCTTTGAACAGGGCATCTTCAGAGCAAAAATCGTTCAAAGATTTGTAATCGATCTTCAGTAAGGCCAGCTGATCAAGGTTCGGGTTGTTAAAACGCCACCCTCTGCGCAGGTCTCGCAGTAGGCGATAGCCAATGATGTAGCGAAGAGTTCGCTGCGCTTCCTGACGGGCCAAACCCATAAGTTTAGGGGTTCTCAGGTACTCAGCTAACGTTGCTTCGTCAATTTTATTGAACCCCAGCGCCTTGAACACTTCTTCAGACAAATGTTCTTCATCCAAGACTTTGTTGTTGGACTGGAGTGCACCAATAAGGCCTGCCCGCAGTGTAAGCAGGAAAATGAAGTCGTTGAAGTGACCAGCCTGAAGTGCAGCATCCTGACGGTTGTCGGTGAAGCCTAATAGCTTGCGGGGATCCGGGGTCCCCTCTGGCAGCTCTTGCAGGGAGAATAACTGTCGAAGTGCAGAGAGTGCCAACACTGTAGTTGCTGATGAACGGCCTTCACCGGACAGGCTGGCCAGGCGGTTGATGTCTTTACCATGGGCTTCATGCAGCTGGCTGCAGTTCAAAC
Organism: Thalassolituus sp. LLYu03; assembly: GCF_050507655.1. Lineage (GTDB taxonomy): Bacteria > Pseudomonadota > Gammaproteobacteria > Pseudomonadales > Oceanobacteraceae > Venatoribacter. The sequence continues at coordinate 4,097,752 of NZ_CP191496.1, forward strand.
AGAAACGAAACTTGCCAGGAATGTACCAATATTTCTGCCCACGACCCACTATACCATCTGCGGATATGGTGAACTCAATGGGGCGTGCGCCTTTGTAATTAGGCTTCAGTTTTGGTTCTGCTTTGGAGTAGTCGATCCAGCTATCTGGCAGGTCTTCAAGTCCACCTTTGTAATCCAGACCCTCATGGGAAGGGCACAGAAAACCAAAATTAACTTCTTCGTTGTCAGCTGTTGTGATTTCACCGATATCACGAGGGTCAAATCGAGCTTGCCCTGAATTGGTTTTCCATACAGGGTGGTATTCCTGTCCACAATCCCGGCAAAAGTGAGTTGGGTACAGCTGTATGAGCTGGTCTTGTTTACCAGGCGCAAAGCGCTGCGCATCTAAGGTAACGGTTCTTCGCTGTGGAGCTTCTAATGTCGCTAAAACTTTGCCTGGACCGCTAATAAACTGGTGAAGCTTGAAAGCAAAAGGGGCTCGGTTTTGCGGAGTGCGAATATCGTGTGCTGCTACCAGAAACTTCTGCAAAGCCTTTGACGCATCTTCTGATGATGTGCCAGCATGATCCGCCAGTAGCTCTGCTGCGGCTGCCAGCGTTTTGGGTTGCGCGCGTTTAGGCGGTTCGTCATCTGGGATCTCGATGCCAAGATTCAGTTCGACCCATATTGCCAATGGAGAATCCTTGAATTCTTCAAAGCTGCTCCAGCAGAATTCATTTTTGCTAATTTCACCTTTTAAAAGGTGTTTTATAGATGCTACATCTTTAGATTGCGTTGTTACTCGCTCTAACGTCTCACCGATAACATCGTGTTCGGTAATCTGGGTGCCAAAAAGCTTGCTTGAGACTTCAGCCACAACACGATTTCGGTCAGCTTGCTTGCCGGTACTGGACATCGTTGCTGACGTACCGATACATGTCATTTCAGTAGCTGACAGCCGCTCACGTAAGCGACGAACTAAAACTGCAACATCTGCACCTTGTCGCCCGCGGTAAGTATGCAATTCATCTAAAACCAGAAATTCCAGGCCTTGGCAATTTTGTACAACTCTACGATCCACTTCCTCATAACGAGTCAGGATCAGTTCCAGCATCATGAAGTTTGTCAGAAGGATATCTGGTGGGTTGTTAGCAATCTGTTCACGCTGAGCTTTACTTTCTTGCCCGGTGTATCGAGCGACGGTAAATGGACGTGACTGAACAGGGAAGTCGAACAGAAACTTGTCCAGCTCCTCCAGCTGACTGTTAGCCAGAGCATTCATTGGGTAGATGACAATGGCACGTGTACGAGGCCCTGGATCTTGGTCTTTTCCTTTCAGAATGGCATCCACAACCGGGATAAAGAACGACAGCGATTTTCCCGAGCCCGTGCCAGTAGTAACTACATAGCTCTGTTTTCTTTGCCCTTTTGCTAAGGCTTCAATTTGATGCTTATAAAGAAAGAGGGGATCTGAACGTCCCTCTGTTTTTCCAGTACGGAAAATATCTGCACATTGCGGGTGTAAAGAACCATCTTTAGCCAGCTCTTGTACCGTTCCTTGACGCTTGTAGTTCGGATTGATCTGAATAAGGGGTTCTGGCCAATAACGGCCATCGGCATACTCGTGCTCAACAATTCGCTTAATGTCATCAGCAGCGATGTTTACGAAACTTCTGGAAAACGTGCTGTACTCGTCAATGAGCTCGTCCCTGAAGTTAAAAACGTTTTCCATTCCAGCTCCTTGTTGGTCTTCCAGCTTGCTAAGCAAACTCAATCGATAGGTTTTCTCATTATTGAGTGATTTTACAGCAGAGGGCAATAAGGGGTAATCGTGGCATGCCAGCTCAGGCCTGTCGGACCTTATATAATAAAAGACTGGGCAGAGTAGTGCTGCTCGTGGGGGCTTATCAATACTAAGTGGCTAAAGGAGGATAGCTATCACTTTTTGCTTTCGATGGAGGTAGGGAGATTTAGAGTTGGTCACGCTTTGGTCACCATTTGGTCACTACAGGGATTTTGTTAGTAACTACTATCGCCAGAACGGCCTAGGAAGTGGCCCGCCCGAGAGGATTCGAACCTCTGACCTCTGCCTCCGGAGGGCAGCGCTCTATCCAGCTGAGCTACGGGCGGTTTACGTATGAACCCCTTGAGGCTCAGGTCGTAAGTGCCCGCATTGTATATGTTTTTTTCCACAGGCTCCAGAGGGCTGGCCGGGCTCTGGCAGCCCGGTCAGCACCTCTGCTGCCCGGTCAGATTTCGCTGCTGCCGCAGGTCTCTGGCACGGTCAGGGCTTTGCCGTCGAGCTGAATCAGGCAGTCGCTGCTGACGCTGTCGGCCGGTTGCATGGCCGGCAGGCTGGCGGCGGTCAGCTGGGCGCTGGCGTCGCTGCGTGGCGTGGTGGCGATCACCTGATTACCCGGCAGCGGGCTGCCGTCGCGCAGGTGGGCGTACATCTGATCCAGCGCCTGGCCGAAGTAGTAGTGCAGGCCGACGTAGCGGGTTTTGTAGCCCGCGAACAGGCCGTTGAGCAGGTCGAGGTGGTGGGCGTTCAGCACTTCGACGTAACGCAGGTCGCTGCCCTTATTCGTCCCTTCGTTGTGGTTGATGGCGAAGTACGGACGCGAGGAGTGGTTGATCGGAATGATGGCATCGGCGCGGCCATGCACGATCACCGCCGGTACTTTCAGCTTGCGCGGGTCAGCGCTTACTTCGGCGATACCCGTTGCTAAGCGCTGGGCGCGGGTCTGGTCGGTGGCGTCGTCGCCCAGTGCCAGATCACGCAGACACAGGTGGCCGTCGAGGTTCTGGTCGGCGGTTGAGGAACGGTCTTCGGTGCCGGTCTGGTTGTTGATCAGCACCACGCCGGCGCTTGGCGGAATGCCGTTGCCCGAGGCAAACAGGTCGGCCATCTGGGTGGTGGTCGCAGCGGTTGGCATGGCAGGGCCGAAGGCCAGTGAGAAGTCACACAGGTTGTCGGTCACCCCAAAACGACCGTAGGCGTTGGCGTAGGTCACGGCAATCGACTGCGGCACTTTGATGGTGCTGTTGGCGTGCTGGGTGAAATCCTGTTCCGGCACTAAACCGTAGTCGCGCAGTTGTTGCTGGGCGTCGGCGGCCAGGGCGGCATCGTCGTCACCGCTGAGCAGGCCGGCGGCTTTCAGCGCCTGACAACGGGCACTGCTGCCAGCACCCACGGCGGCGGCATCGGCGCCGACGCTGGCGCACGGCTGCAGCACGCTGAGCAGGGTGGTGTAGTCGAACAGGTTACGGCCCAGATGATCCCAGCTGAGATTGCCCTGCTGCACGCTGTAGCCTGTGGTCAGGTCCGCGTCTGGCTGCACGTTGGGCTCGGAGGCGACCACAGCATCAATCAGACCGCTGTCGTCCAGCTCGGCGGCGCGCAACGAGGCACCACCGCCGTTGGACACGCTGGCGGCAATAATCAGGGTATTTTTGCGCGTCAGGGTTTTCAGGTTTTTACCGGCGTCGTTTTCACGGCCGGCATTTTCCGGCAGGTTCAGCACATACAGTGCGGCTTCGGCCGCCTGCAGCACAAACAGGCCCCAGTCTTTTTCCGGGTTGGTTTGGGAATGCGCGTGTTTATAGGCCACGCGGTGCGGGTAATCGGCGCTGAAATCGTCCAGACCGCTGTCGCTGGCGGTGAAATGCGAGGCGCTGCCGGCGTCGCTGGCCAGTGCCAGTGTACCGTCGATTAACGTGACGGTATCCGAGTCGATATCGTGCGCGCCGTTGCCGGTGCCTTTATCGGTTAATGCCACGGCACAGCCCTGATTCAGACCCCATTCACTGGCGGTGCCGATGGCGCCGTACACACCGCGCGAGCCGGACGCAGCGCCGACCACGATGCAGGCATTTTCGGCGGAAAAGGTCGCCGGAATCTGCACGGCCACGGTGACGTTGTGCTGCACGTTATCGCCGCTGTCGGTGTAGAACACGTATTCTTTACCGGCGATTTTTCCGCCGTGGCTCTGTTCGGCACCGGCGTGAATATTCGGGCCGTATAAACGACCAAAACCGCCTTCGGTGGTGGTGTCGAGCAGGGCGCGGTAATTGTTGTAAATCGCTTTGCGGCGCAGTTCGGCGGCGGTCGGATGTTCGGCATCGGCGTAGGCCGGTGCGCTGCCCTGTAAACCGCTGACGCCGAGACCGGCGGTGAGCAGGTCGTCGCTGATGCCGTCGTATTGCACGGCGGTTACATCACTGACAATAAAATCCGGGCGGGTATTTAATGCATTGTCGTCGCCACCACAGGCCGCGAGCAGCAGTGCGGCGGCCAGTGGCAGGGCGCGGGCCGTAGGCCGGTTTGCGGCATTTAAAATACCGGTGCGTAAGGTGTGTCGGGCAAACATGTTCTTCTCCTTATTGTTAGGGCCTGAGCCCGTTGAACGTCTGCCCGCCGGAATAAAGCTCCGCTGGGTCAGAACCTGTGCTGCCTTACAGGCGCAGGCCGCCGTCGACTTCCACCATGCGGCCTGACATATAGTCGTTTTCCAGCAGAAACTGCAGCGCGTGGGCAATTTCGTCGGCCGCGCCCATGCGCTGCAGCGGAATTTGCCGTGTCATTTTTTCCAGCGCTTCGGGTTTCATGTGCGAGGTCATATCGGTGGCAATAAAACCGGGGGCAATGCCATTCACGCGGATCTGATGACGCGCCAGTTCTTTCGCCCACACCACGGTCATGGCGGCCAGTCCGGCTTTGGCGGCCGAGTAGTTCGACTGCCCCATATTGCCGGCCATGGAAATACTGCAGATATTCACAATGCTGCCGCCGCGACCGCTGTTCACCATGTGGGTGGCGGCTGCGCGGGTGCAGAGAAACGGCGCGGTTAAATTCACGTCGATCACCGTCTGCCACTGACTCAGGCTGAGGCGGTCGGTCACTTCGCCGTCGCGCGCTTTTAATAACAGGCCGTCGCGCAATACGCCGGCGTTATTCACCAGTCCGTCGAGCTGACCGTAATCGCTGACGATATTGGCAAACACGGATTCCACTTGATCTTCATTCGCCACATTGCACGGATACGCGGCGATGGCATGCGGGTGACCAAAGCCCGCTTTGCGCGCTGCCTGATCACACAATTCCACGGCCTCGCTCAGACGTTCGGCATTAATATCGAGCAGCGCAATGCGCGCGCCCTGTGCCGCCAGCCGGCAGGCCATGGCAAGGCCCAGTCCCTGGGCGCCGCCGGTAATGGCAATGACTGCGTTATTCAGATTCATGGTGAACTCCGTGGCCGCTTTTTCGCGGCGGTTTTTGTTGTTGGATAAACCGGTTATGGCCTTCAGCCGCGGGCCGGGGGCTTGAGTTTCAGATTCATGGGTTCCGGCCGGAATACTTCGGCCGGCATGGTGCGCAGGTCGTCGGCAATGGCCGGGGTAAACGGCAGATGCGCGAGCACGTCGCGCTCCAGATCGACCCCAGGTGCAATCTCACACAGCTCCAGTTGCGCGTCGTTGGGCCAGTTGCCGGTCAGGCGGAAGACACAACGTTCGGTAATAACCATCACGCGCTGACCTCGGCGCAACGCATAGCGGCCGTTAAAGGTGAGATGCTGTACCGCATTCACCAGCTTGCTGGTGCCATTCGCCGGTCGACAATCGACAGCGCCGTTATTCACCAGCGGCTGAATACCGCCGGCGAGAAAACTGCCGAGGAAAAACACTTCGCGGGTGTTCTGGCTGATGTTGATAAAACCGCCGGCGCCGGCCAGCCGGTTACCAAAACGGCTGACGTTCACGTTGCCGTGGGCGTCGGCTTCGGCCAGTCCGAGGAACGCCTGATCGAGACCGCCGCCGTCGTAAAAATCGAACTGCGCGGGTTGGTCGACCACTGCTTCGGCATTAGCTACGGCGCCAAAACTCAGACCGCCGGCCGGCAGGCCACCGATGCCACCGGGCTCGATGGTGAGGGTCAGGCGGTTGAGCATTTTTTCTTCCGCCGCGACCCTGGCCACACTTTCCGGCATGCCGATGCCGAGGTTCACCACCGCGTTATCGCGCAATTCCAGCGCGGCGCGGCGGGCAATGACTTTGCGGATGCTGAGTTCGTCGGCGGGCAGATGATCGGGCACACGCACGTCGCCGCTGTAGGCCGGGTTGTAATGTTCGGCGAAGGTCTGAAAATGCTGGTCGCCGCTGGCGAGCACTATGTGGTCAACCAGAATGCCGGGAATCACCACCTGCGACGGATGCAGGCGGTGCTGTGTGGTCAGGCGTTCGACCTGCACAATCACCTTGCCGCCGCTGTTGCGCACGGCCTGCGCCAGCGCCAGACTTTCGAGCGGCAGCGCTTCTTTTTCCATGGTGATATTGCCGCGGGCATCGGCGGTGGTGCCGCGCAGAAATGCGACGGTGATCGGAAAACTTTTATAAAACAGAAATTCTTCATCGCCGATGTAATGCAGCTGCACCAGATCTTCGGTGGTGTTGCTGTTAATACGGCCGCCGTCGTGGCGCGGGTCGACAAAGGTATGCAGCCCCACGCGACTGAGCAGGCCGGGTTTACCGGCAGCGATGTCGCGGTATAAATGGGAAATCACGCCCTGTGGCAGGTTATAGGCTTCGATCTTGCCTTCCACCGCCAGCCGGCCCAGTGCCGGCACCAGACCCCAGTGCCCGCCAATCACCCGCTTTACCAGCCCTTCGTGGGCAAAATGGTTCAGGCCTTTTTCTTTACCGTCACCCTGACCGGCGGCGTACACCAGCGTCAGGGCATTGGGTTTTTGCTCGGTGACAAAACGCTTTTCCAGCGCTAATGCCAGTTTTTCAGGAAAACCGATTCCCACAAAACCTGAGGTGGCGAGCGTGTCGCCATCCTGAATAAGCAGTGCAGCTTCCGTTGCACTGATCAGCTTCGGAAAATCCTGATCAGACACCTTATACGTACTCCGGAAATAAAAAATAAACGCCAACAGTGGCATCAGAAATTCTGGATTTCGCCCGGGTGCTATACCACCGTACTTTGGTACGACCGGCCTCCATCAATGGTGGGAGACCAGGTTATTAAACGGGATATCCGCTGCGGTTTTGGCCGGGTATTGGGGCTGGGTGTTGGGGCTGGGTGTTGGGGCTGGGTATTGTGGCTGGCTTTCAATAAAAAAATACCGGGCCATGCCCGGTATTTTTTTGTTCATAACGTCTGGGTGTTACTGACAGCTGCCTGCTAAGTACACACCGCTGCTGGTGGATTTCACCCAGGTATAAATACCCGACACCGCGCCCAGCGACTGATTACCGCCACTGGTGTAGTAGCCCATGGCGTAGTACGCACGGCCAGCCTGCTGGTGCGCCAGATTGGTGGTGTACCAGTCGGTGCAGGTTTCCGGTGTTGGTTCCGGGTCTGGCTGCGGATCCGGATCGGGTTGTGTGCCGCCCTGACAGGCCGCGGGTTGCTGCGCATACCACAGGCCCGGCTCACCTTCGGTTAAGGTCACACTGCCCCAGCTGTCGTAGGCGTAACCAATGTCCTGCTGATCGCCATTCGAGATCGCGCGCAGGCTGAAACTGCCACCGGCAGCGGCACGACCGGCGCTGATGTGCGCGGACGGACTGGCGCTGATTTCAGTACAGGTTTCCAGCGGTGCATTCGGGTCGGTCACGACAACGGTGCGGCGTACGGATTTACTGCCAGCACTGTTTTCGGCACTGTAATCGCAGTGGTATTCGCCAACGGCTGCGGTGTTAACGTCGCAGGTGGCGGTAACGCTCAGGCTGCCGTTGCTATCGCTGCAGCTGGCGCCCGGATCGGTAAAGGTATCGCCTAAATCCAGCGCCATCGGGTTGTCGCCGTTGATCACGCACACCGGTTTGCCGATGCCTGTGCCACCGCTGCCGGACTGGCGGTTAAAGAAGTCCCAGATAATATCCGGATAACTCGGGCCAACACGCACCGCCCATTTGCCGTTATTACCGAACTCACCGCCGACCCAGTAGTGACCGTGGTCTGTGTCCTGAGTATTGGGTGTGGTTTCCGGACCATTCAGGAACACGGTTTCCACCACAGAATCGGTACCTGTGGTGCCGTCCAGGGTGTAGGTGCTGTGCTTGCAGCCGTAATTATTCTGGAAATACGGTGAACAATCCTGAGTGTCGGCCAGAGCGCTGGTCGGGTTGGTAAAGCCGCTGGCGCCGAACACCTGCAGGTGGGCGTCGCGGATATTACGGCCGGCCTGAGCCAGTACGGTGCAGTCGTTTTCGTTCTGCAGCACCATTAATGGCATCACGCGGTCGCTGTCGATTTCGTTGCGCATATCGTCGGCCACGCGCGACACCGAATGAAAGGTCGCGTAACCCGGACACTGGCCACTCAATGACACGGATGCGGAATCTTCGCCATACGGCAGACCCGCCGCCGACGCTGCGGCTGTCCAGTATTCGTTATGCGCCACAGCAGCAACCACCGTCATGGCGCCGCCGGATGACAGGCCGGTAATAAAACGGCGATCGGGGTCGATGCTGTAATTGGCTTCTACTGTCTGGCCGATGCTTTTTAAATCTTCGACTTCACCGGCGCCCTGATGACGTTCGTTATCGAACCAGAAGCCCCAGCAGTTTTCGTTGCGCATGCCGTCGTATTTGGTAATAAACGGCGTGACCAGAATAAATCCGTAGCGGTCGGCGGCGGCTTTCATGCCCCAGTCGTTGAGTACATCGGTTTCTGTTTGTTTGCAGCCGTGCAGGGTCATCACCATAGGTGCCGGACTGCTGACACCATCGGGAACGTACACACTGTATTCGCGGCTTTTTGAACCACTGTAGGATTTTGCGGCAAAGGTATAGTCGGTTTGCGTGCCGGCCTGCGCCAACAGGCTGGCGCCCATCAGCAGGGCCGCGGTCTGAGACCGTAGCATTGGGTATTTCATCGTGCTGCTCCATTTTATATTTATCGGAACACTCAGAAGTGTGTCTGGTGTTTTTTCATACTAGGAAGCAGCGGCGCGGCCCACATCTTACTTTGGTAGGTTCTCGTACGGTCATATCGGGCGTTGATGTATTTGTATTTAGCCATCATCAGGACGCACCGGTGCCGCACGGGTTGGCCCCGGAAGCGAGAGGATAAGCAATTCAAAAATCAGGGGAAAACGCCGTAAAAAACGGCAGCATCAGAGCGGCATTAAAAAGGGCAAAAAGCCCCTGGCTAAGGTTGGAAGGAGAGTAACGTAAAGGCGGCCAGGGGGGCGCGACGGGCGCGAAGGCTGTGCGCCGGCGTCTGGCGCCGGCGACAGGGAGTGCCATCAGAACGCCAGTTTGGCGAACAGATGCAGACGGCTGAGTTTGCGGTCTTCAGTCAGAGCATTGCCTTCGGCTTTGGCTTTGGTGGCGGATACCACTTCAGCACCGTAGCTCAGAGGCTTGTATGGGTTGTAGACCAGGTTGGCGTGAATGGAAGAGAAGTCGCCCATGTCGATGCCATCGATTTCGCTGGTGGTCTGCGCGTAACGCAGGGTAGAACGCAGGGTGTCAGAGAACACGTGCTGGTAAGCGAGTTTGAAACCGGTCTGAGTAGACAGCTCCATTTTATCGCCAGAGAAATCGTACGCAGCAACGTCGCCGAAGTTCATATAACCACCCAGACCCTGACCGGAAATCACAGAGAATTTCAGGTTGTCGCCACCCAGATTAATACGGCCGGAGAAGCGTGCCGCCAGTGCCATGGCGGAATCGTCTTTGGTGCCGTCATCGTCGTTCAGCTGCTGTGCCAGCAGGCCGGCCGACAGGTGACCAAAGCTGGTTTTGGTGGTGTAGTTCACAACCAGATCCGGCATTACAGGGTCAACGGAGTTTTTCGGTTTTTCAGCGGCCAGATCCAGAGTGGCGTCGCCCATTTTCACACTGTAACGCACCAGTGGCTGGCGGGTAAAAATACGCGCGGCCGGGCCACCGAAATCAGCGGTTTCTGCCAGTGCACCCAGATCCATAAAGGTGGACCAGGTCTGACCAATGGTCAGATTGTTCTGCTGCAGGTACGCATGACGCAGGTTAAATACGTTCTGCGTAGCGCCGGAGTACATATCCCCTTCAATCACGGCTTTCAGATCGCCGACCGGAGTGCCGGTGCTTTTGGAGGTGAAGTTCAGGCGTGATTCCCACGCAGACATGTACAGTTCGCCTTCTTCATCCTTAGCTTCGTCGGCGTTCAGGGTCAGCAGCGCTTGTTCACGCAGACCGCCACTGGCGTCGTTTTCAGAGTTGAACAGTACGTCCATTTTGACGTAACCGCTGAAGGTGTTGGTGGTTACCACATCGTCGGCGTTGGCTGCCGCCGCGCTGAACAGTGCACCAGCAAGCACGGCAAGTGCCAGACGGTTGACCTTATTGTTATTTTGCATCTTCGTTTCCTACCCTTTCAGTTTGTTGGAATTCCGGTTCCGGTCCGATTGACAGGTGTCCGGTGGATGCAGGCGTTACCTGCGAAGCCAGTCCAATATAGGGCGGGTCGGTTTGGCGGTATCCCGTAAAATAGTAGGGCCGCACGGGTGAAAAGGATGGTATTGCCGGTTGTTGATGGGCGAATAAACCGGTCTGGCATTTTTTGCCATATTATTTGTTTTATTCATGAAGCCCCGTCGAATCGTGCGATTAATGAACGAATGTCGGGATAATTCGCAAATCATTGAAATATGGTTACGAAACTAACCTACTTTAGTAGGTGGGGAGGGTGGTAGTGTATTGCCTGCGGTTCACCGGCACGGGTAGAGTCGGGTAAATCAGGCACCAAATAACTATAAATAGCAGGTTTGCTCATGTATCAGATACTGATCGCCGACGACCACCCCTTATTCAGAACGGCCCTGCGCGGTGCGCTGGCGGAACTGAAAGACCCTTGCACCATCAGCGAGTGTGAGAATTTCGATCAGGTTCAGGAGCATTTACGCTCAGGCGATATTGACCTGCTGTTACTCGATTTAAAAATGCCCGGTAATAACGGTCTGATGGGGTTAATGCGCATCCGCAGCGAATACCCGCATCTGGCGGTGGCGGTGGTCAGTGCCAGTGAAGATGCCAGCATCATCAGCAGCATCCGCAATATGGGCGCCTCGGGTTTTATTCCCAAAGCCTCGTCGCCACTGGAAATCCGCCAGGCGGTGGAAAAGGTCTTCGCCGGTGGCGTCAGCTTCCCGGAATTCAGTCAGGTTAAATCCGAACTCACCGATAAACTGCGCCAGCTGACGCCGCAGCAATTGCGCGTGTTGCAGTTTATTGCCGAAGGGGCGCTGAACAAGCAGATTGCCTACTCACTGAACATCAAAGAAACCACGGTTAAATCCCATATCAGCGATATTTTCCGCAAGCTCAACATCAATAACCGCACACAGGCGGCGCTGATTGTTCAGGAATTGTCGATTCCGGATTGAGCGTCTGCTGCCAGTCAAACGCACGAGCCTTGAACCTTGTGCGGCTTCCTTTTTTCTTTTTTTTAACCGACCCGCAGGCGTTGATTCGCTCAGGTGTCAGCCTGCTCTTTGTCAGCCTGCTCGTTCATGTGAATGCCAATCAGCCTGACCGGCTCCGCTGAGCGCCAGAGCCCGTCTCTGGCGCTCGTGCTGGGCGTTACTCCCGCACGCCCATAATCTGATTCAGCACCGCGCGCAGCGCCATGGCTTTTACCGGCTTTTTCAGCAGCTGGTAATCCAGCGCCTGAATGGCGGCTTTTACTTCGTCGGTATAGTCGGCGGTAATCACCAGACAAGGCACATGGCTGCTCCATTGCGCCTGCAGGGCGTGCATGGCATCAAGGCCGGTGCGGCCATGGTCGAGGTGGTAATCGACAATGGCCAGTGCCGGCGTACGGCCATTCAGCAGCGCCAGCGCGTCGTCGTCGTTGAGGGCGCCCACCACCTGATAGCCCCAGTCGGACAGCAGCTCGCTCATGCCTTCGGTAATCTGACGTTCGTTGTCGATGCACAGAATTAACTGATCGGCCGAGGCGCTGACCTGAGCGGGCTGCGTACTGGTTTCGGTCGGTTGTTGTTCTGTGATCGGAATGGCCAGACTGAACACGCTGCCGCGACCGAATTCCGACTGCACCTGAATCGGGTGCTGCAGCAGTTTGCACATGCGTTGCACGATCGATAAACCGAGCCCCAGACCTTTGCCGTCGGCGTCTTTACTGGCCGGGTATTTGTGGCTTTCGACGCGGTGGAATTCTTCAAAAATCATATTCAGATCGCTGGCCGGAATGCCACGGCCGGTATCCCAGATCTGCAGGCGCACATGATTCATGCTGCGCCGTGCCCCGACCAGAATGCGGCCCTGATCGGTATAACGCAGGGCGTTGGACAACAAGTTTTGCAGGATGCGGCGCAGCAGCACAGGGTCGGATTCCACCAGTACATGGCAGTCGACAAAATGCAGGGCAATGCCTTTGCGCTGGAACAGGGGCCGGAATTCTTCGACCAGTGAACGCAGCACCTGCGACAGGCTGAATATCTGCATGTTCGGCCGCACGATATCGGCATCGAGTTTGGAAATTTCCAGCAGTTCGTTCAGCAGCGATTCCGCCGAACTGAGTGAGCGCTCCATGTTCTGCGCCACCGGCAGAATATCGCTGGCCAGTTCCGGGCAGCGGTCTGCCATCTTGTTCAGCTTGTTGATGATGGACGCCGAAAACAACGACGCGGAATTCAGCGGCTGCACCAGATCGTGGCCGGCGGCGGCAAGAAAGCGGGTTTTATTGCGGTTGGCGCGTTGCAGGTCGTCGTTCAGGGCGGTCAGTTCCTGGGTCCGCTCTTCAACCCTGTCTTCCAGAATTTCGTTGGCTTTACGCAGTTCGTCTTCGATGTTGCGGTATTCGGTGATGTCCGAATACACGGTAATGTACAGGTTGGTGGAAATCGGATTACCGGTCAGTTCAATGTAGCGGCCGTCGGCGGCGCGGCGTACATAATGCAGCGACATGCGGTGCTGCACTTCGCTCATGCGCATCTGCACCAGGGTTTCCACATCGCCTTCGCCGTAACCACCGGAGCGGGCAATGTAGCGCACCACCATTTCCGCCGACTGGCCGACGTATAAATAGCCGGACGGAAAATCGTACAGGTTGGCGAAGCGCTGGTTCCAGGCCACCAGATTGTGGTTTTCGTCGATCACGGTAATGCCCTGCACCAGACTGTGCAGCACCGAGTTGAGCAGGTCGCGGTTGAACAGCACCACTTCGCTCACTTCTTCCATGATGCTGTTCAGATTGGAAAACTGCGGCGATTTATCGTCGACCAGATTGTGCAGCAATAAATCGGAACCGCGCCGGCCCAGTACGGAACTGAGCAGACGGTCGGCGGCTTTGAGCATGGATTCGCTGACCACGCCACGGGTAATCAGGCGCCCGGTAAGCGGATTGGCGAAATCGGTAAACAGGGCATCGACCTTGGCCGGATTAATAAAGCGTTGCAGCAGGGCTTTTAAATCGTCGGTGCGGATCACATAGCGACGCGGTGCCATGCTGCGCTGGCCCGGTGAACGGTCGACAAAGCGCTGCGCCTGTTCGATGTCGCTGAAACCGGGTTTGTAGTACAGCGAAAAAATCACCAGTGCCAGCGTGTTAAAAAACAGGCTCCAAAATGTCCCGTGCACAATCGGGTTCATGTGGTCGAAGCCCAGCAGCGCCTGCGGACGCAGAAAACCCAGCCCGAACGGGCCCTGCATAAATTGCGCATCCATCCAGCCGGCGTTGGCCAGTACCGGCAGAAACAGACAATAAAACCAGATGGCAAAACCCGTGATCAGACCGGCGTACGCCCCCAGACGGTTGGCGCCCTGCCACACCAGACCAATCAGAATCGCCGGTGCCAGTTGGGCAATGGCGGTGAACGACAGCAGGCCGATTTCCGACAGGCTGTGGTACTGCGACAGCATGCGGTAATACATAAAGGCAAAGGCCATTACGATCACGATGGCGAAACGGCGGATGTTCAGTACGCGCTCTTTGATGTCGCGTGAATCCCCCTGCAGGCGCAGTTTGATCAGCAGCGGAATAATGATCTCGTTACAGATCATGGTGGCCAGCGTGATGGAGGCAATAATCACCATGGAGGTGCCGGCCGATAAACCGCCGATGTAAGCGAACAGGGCCAGCCCGGTCTGACCGAAGGCCATCGGCAGTTGCAGGGTGATGTAATTAAAGGATTCCAGCAGGTCCTGATTCAGGTACGCGGTCAGCGCCAGCGGCAGCAGGAACATATTGATCAGTAACAGGTACAGCGGAAACATCCAGCGCGCGGTTTTTAAATCCTGCTCGCTGCGGTATTCCACCACCGCCACGTGAAACTGGCGTGGCAGGGCGATGATGGCGATGCCGCCAATCAGCGCATGGGTCAGGTACACGCTCGGGTTGTCGTAGGTGGTGAGCACGTCGTGCAGATGCGCATCCGCCAGCGCCTTGCTGAACAGATCGCCAAAACCGTCGTTGAGGTAGTACACGGCAAAAATGCCGACGGCGGTCAGTGCCACCAGTTTGATTAAGGATTCAAACGCAATCGCCAGCATCATGCCCTGATGGCTTTCACTGGAGTCGACGGTGCGGGTGCCGAACAGAATGCTGAACACCGCCATCACGGCGGCGATAAACAGGGTCGGGTCGCTGTACCAGCTGAGCTGTACCGAAGTGGTTTCCGTGATCATCTGAAAGCTGCCGGACACGGCTTTCAGCTGCAGGGCGATGTAGGGCACGATGCCGAGAATACAGAGCAGTGAAATCAGAATCGCCAGTCCACGGCTGTGGCCGTAGCGCGCCGAAATAAAGTCGGAAATGGTGGTGCTGTTTTCGGCGCGGGCGATCTGAATGATGCGGTCGAGGATTTTCCAGCCGAGCAGCATCAGCACAATGGCGCCCAGATACGTGGGCGCCAGCAGCCAGCCGTGGCGCACGGTTTGTTCGACCGTGCCGTAGAACGCCCAGGTGGTGCAGAAGATGGCCAGCGTCAGGCTGTACACATAAGGTTGCCACGCCGGCCGGCGCAGGCGGTCACCCCAGATGGCCAGCACAAACAGAAAGCCAACATAGGTCAGCGAGATCAGACCGACCAGCCAGATACTGCTCAGGTAATCCATGGGTGTCCCTCAGGCCCTGCCGGGCGGTGTTTGCCCGTGTGGGCTGCTTTATTGTTGTTATCGGAAGCGGCAGCGGCGGTGCCGACGGTTTGCGCTTCGTCTGCCGATCATATCCCAGTGGTGTATGGCCGTCTGTTACCAGAGGTAAATATGCCGGGAATGTCGGCAGAAGGTCAGTGTATGGCAGCGGCAGACTGTGCGAAACCTACTTTAGTAGGTGCTGAAATTGCCCTGAATTCACTTCATTTCTGATTTCCCTACCAAAGAAGGATGGAGTGAAAAATGCCCGGTTATATAGTTTTTTTAATCCCGGGCGGCGGTGAATTTCCGTCCGGATTAAAAGGACAAAAATAAAATCCGGAGACCGTTATGAATAAGATGATCAAACCTCTGCTGGCAGCCTCTGCCCTGGTGCTGTGCACGGCAGCGGCCGACGCCAAACCTGTTCTGCTGAAAACCCCGATTGCTTTTGGTTCTAACCTGCCGGCACTGGGCACACCGATTACCTGGGTGTCTGAGCAACTGCCTCTGGTATCCGGCGGCGATGTAAAAATGAAAATCTACGAGCCGGGTAAACTGGTTGCTCCGCTGGAAATTCTGGATGCCGTGTCCAGTGGCAAAGTGAACTCAGGTTACTCCATTGCCGGTTACTGGGCAGGCAAGATGCCGGCCGCAGCGATTTTCTCCACCATTCCGTTTGGTCCTGAAGCGCCGGAGTTCATGGCGTGGATGTACTACGGCAACGGTCTGAAGCTGTACCAGAAAATGTACGACGACGCCGGTTACAACGTGCACGTTGAGCCTTGCGCCCTGATCAGCCCGGAAACCTCTGGCTGGTTTAAAAAGCCGGTGAAAAGTGCCGACGACCTGAAAGGCCTGAACATGCGCTTCTACGGTCTGGGTGGTGAAGTGATGCAGAAACTGGGTGTGTCTACGTCGCTGCTGCCGGGTGGTGAAATCTTCGGTGCGCTGGAAAAAGGCGCGATCGATGCCACTGAATTCTCGCAGCCAGCCATCGACGAAAAACTGGGCTTCTACAAAGTCGCCAAGTTCAACTACTTCCCGGGCTGGCACCAGCAGGCAACCATGTTCGAACTGCTGATCAACAAAGACACCTGGGGTGACATGTCCGATGCGCAGCGTGCGCAGGTGTCCATGACCTGTAAAGCATCCGTTGCCAACTCGGTGGCTGAGTCTGAATACATTCAGTTCG
Organism: Thalassolituus sp. LLYu03; assembly: GCF_050507655.1. GTDB lineage: Bacteria > Pseudomonadota > Gammaproteobacteria > Pseudomonadales > Oceanobacteraceae > Venatoribacter. The sequence continues at coordinate 4,114,010 of NZ_CP191496.1, forward strand.
ACGCCATGAAAAAGAACGTGGAAGAACGTGGTGTAGAAATCAACACCTGGCCAAAAGAAATGATGGATAAATTCCGTGCGGCCTGGGAAGAAGTGGTTCAGGAACAGCGTAAAGACCCGACTTTCGCTGTGGTGTATGACGACCTGAAAAACTTCCGTGACAACTACAAAATCTGGTCAAGCCGCGCCTTTATTGCCCGCGACTGATTTCTGACCGACACCGGCACAGATTCCTGTGCCGGCTTTTTGCATTTAACCGGGAAATACTATGAATAATGATCTCCGGCCACAGTTGACCGTGCCGCTGGCGGATGCGGTCGACCGCGTGTTGCGTAAAGGCAGCGAATATCTGTCCTGGATTTACGCGATTCTGATCGCAGTCATTCTGCTGCAGGTTACCCTGCGCCGCGGCTTCAGTGCCGGTCTGATTGCGCTGGAAGAACTGCAATGGCACCTGTACGCCATTGGTGTTCTGTTTGGTGTTATTTACGCACAGGCGACCAACAGCCATGTGCGTGTTGATGTGCTGCAGGCCCGCTTTTCAGCGCGGGCAAAAAGTCTGGCGGAAATCGCCGGCATCCTGATTCTGGCGCTGCCCTTTCTGGTGGTGGTGTTTATTCACAGCCTCGACTTTGTCGCAGAATCCTGGCGTATCAGCGAACGTTCGCTGGCACCGGCCGGTCTGCCATGGCGCTGGCTGATCAAATCCATGATTCCTGTTTCGGTTGGTCTGATGATGCTGGCGTTTGCGAACCAGCTGCTGCGCGAGACGGTGTTGCTGATGCGGGGAAACCAGCATGGAAATTAATGAAATTCTGATTGTGGCGATGTTCGCCAGTTTTATTCTGCTGCTGTTCACCGGCTTCCCGATTGCCTGGGTACTGGGCGGTGTCGGCACTCTGTTTGCCGCTCTGGCGTACCTGAGCGATATGTATCTGGATACCATGATAGGTATCGATTTTAACTCCATTGGTCTGGTGGTCAGTCGTATCTATAAGATCATGGACAACTGGATTCTGGTGGCGCTGCCCATGTTCATTTTCATGGGCAATATGCTGGATAAATCCGGTGCCGCTGAAAACCTGATGCAGTCCTTTCAGGAGCTGTTCGGCCGCGTGCGCGGTGGCCTGGCCATTACCGTGATTTTGATCGGTATTATTCTGGCGGCGTCCACCGGTATTGTCGGCGCGTCTGTGGTGCTGCTCGGCGTGATGTCGCTGCCGGCCATGATGAAACAGGGCTACTGCAAAACTGTGGCTGTGGGCACGGTGGCCAGCGCCGGTACGCTGGGTATTCTGATTCCGCCAAGCATTATGCTGGTGATCATGGCCGATCAGCTGGCCCTGTCGGTGGGCGACCTGTTTATGGGCGCGGTTATTCCGGGCCTGCTGCTGGGTGTGCTGTACATTGTCTATGTGCTGGGCTGGGGGGTTATCCGTCCGGAATCCATGCCGCTGGCCGAGAACGTAAAACCCGTGACCTGGCGCGTGTGGGTTAATGTACTGCGTTCCGTACTGCCGACCCTGCTGATGATCATTGCTGTGCTGGGCAGTATTTTTACCGGTATGGCGACGCCGACCGAAGCCTCTGCTGTGGGCGCGGCGGCGGCGATTGTGCTGGCCTGGTACAACGGCCGCCTGAGCCTGAAGGTGGTGCGCGAGTGTCTGCACAATACCTTCAGTGTCAGTGGTTATATTTTTGCCATCTTTATCGGCGCCACCATGTTTGCTCTGGTGCTGCGTGAGCTGGGTGGTGATGAATACATTGAATCTTTCCTGACGTCTCTGCCATTTGGTCCGTACGGCATTATTCTGTTCGTGCTGGGCATCGTGTTCCTGCTCGGCTTCGTGCTCGACTGGATTGAAATTACCCTGATTGTGCTGCCGCTGGTGGCGCCTGTGGTGAATGCGCTGGAAATTTCCATCAATGGTTACGGTGTGATCGACCAGCCGGTGCTGGTGTGGTTTGTGATGCTGGTGGCGGTAACGCTGCAGACGTCCTTCCTGACGCCGCCGGTGGGCTTTGCGCTGTTTTATCTGAAAGGTGTGTGTCCGCCGGAGATTACGCTGGGCACCATTTACCGTGGCGTTATTCCCTTCATCGTGCTGCAGCTGATCGGCCTGACGTTGCTGATTCTGTTCCCGGCACTGGTGAACTGGTTCCCGGCCATGGTCTACGGTCAGTAACGGTCATCACCATAAGTGGTTGAGCGTGTGAGTGAAACAGGCCGGCGATCCCGGCCTGTTTTTTTGCTGAGAAATGACCCGTACATTCCATAGAAAGCCTCTGCTTTATGTCTGACGTCTGAATCGTATAAGGAGTTTTTATGCCTGTGTATGCACTGAATTTGTTTGATGTGAGCAACCGCGATGAGTATCTGGCCTACGCCCGCCGTTCGGTCAGTGAAGTGACGGCGCACGGTGGCCGGGTGATTGCGCTGGGTAAATTCCGCGAAGCGGTACAGGGCGATATGACACCGCGCTCGGTGCTGATTCTGGTGGAATGGCGCTCGCCTGAAGCCTTCTATCATTACCGCAACGATCCGGCGCTGGCTGATCTGCATCCGCACCGCGAGCAGGGCACGCAGAATTACATCTGGCATTTATTCGACCGCCTCGACGACCTGCGCCCGATTCTGCAAGCCGCGCAGTAATGCAGCCGTCGGCTGAAACTCCTGTATTGACTCAGTAGTCAATGCCATAGAGTATGCCGCGCAGGTTAAAGGAAGAGCCTGCGCGGTGCTGATCGCGGCTGCTCTTTCTGTGCTGCCTCTCACCTCATAATGATAAGGATTTTCTGTGCTGATTCGCTTTTTCACGGCGTTGCCTGCTGCTCTGTTACTGACCGCTTGTATGGGTGACAACGGGGATTACATCCCGACCGATCTTACCCTGACAGAAGTGCCTCTGGTTTATGACGGCAGCGGCGACACCTTTTTAGATAACGGACCAAAACTCGCCAGCATTATCCGTAGTCAGCAGGATCTTGACGGATTAATGGCCAATTATCCGTACTCCCCGGCCGCCTCCGTTAATTTTGCCAGCAAGCAGGCCTTGCTGGTGTACTTCCCGTCACATACTGCCGGCCTGGGTATGGTGGTCGACAGTCTGAAGCAATACGACGGCTACGCTGTGGTGAATATTCACTACACCCATCTTGCCAATCATTGTGTGGTAAATACGGTGATCGAAGGGCCGCAATTGCAGTTGTTCAGTTTGCCGACGCTCGTGCCTGTGTACATTCAGGAACAGGCAGTGGTCGTCGAATGTGAATAATCAGTCTGCGAATGCCGGCAATCGTTCTGTGCTGGTTGCGGTTGTTCTGATGCTGGGGTTGAGTGGCTGGGCAGGGCTTCAGGGGATTCGTTTCGAGGCGTTTAATTTTATCGGCGCGGCGATTTACCTGTTGTGCGCATACGGGGTGTATCGCCGCAATACGTTCGCCCGTTATGTTTCTTATGCGGTGCTCGCATTGCACGGCGCCATCACTTGTCTGGTTATGGCGTCGGCCCTGAATCTTACTACTGCGGCCACTGCTGCAGATGCCGGTGCGCCCCAGGTGTTCAGGCTTAAGGTCGATGTTTATGATGTCATGTTGCGTGAGAGCCTGCTGCTGGCGGTGATCGTGCTGACGGCTATCTTGCTCTGGGCGTCTGCGCGGTCAACGGCCCGGAATCTTCCCTGATCGGGCCGTATCGTTTTATTCAATAAACGCCGTCTGCGACGCGGTCAGTGACGACAGGCGGATATGCCAGTGCTCCATGGCTTTGCGGCTGTAAACAAAATGGCCGCTCAGGGATTTCATTGGCTCGATGCTGGAAACCGGTGTGCCGTTCAGAATCATCAATGCCAGACGTGAGGCGGTCACGCCTTCCTGATACGCCGACACGGTAAAGCCACCGGCGGCTTTATGGTCGCCGACAAAAATATCCCACAGCGAAAAAATCGGCACCGGCGCCGTGGCCCAGGCTTCGGCCATCAGTTCGTCGGGTTTGGCGTACTGGCCGTCGTGATCATAAATGGTGTGGTGGGTGCCAATAATAATGGCGTCTGTGCCGGCGTCGGCGGCACTGGCGATGGCGTGCAGCCATTGCTCGCGCGAGTTGGTCATCAGCACATCCACCTGCGTGCCATGAATGGTGCGCGAGCGCGTATCACCGAAATATTCACCAATGGCGTTGTTCATGGTCGGCGAGTCGTCGGTGAGAATTAAAAAGCGCTGATCGTGGCGCAGCACTTTGCGCATATGGCGCACGTTCTGTTCAAAGAAAGGCCGCTCCAGCACACCGGTAATCAGCGGATGGTGCAGCGCCTGCGGGTACTGGCTTTCGCCGCCGTTTACCCCAAGAAAGACCACCGGAATATTCATATCGGCGACGCGGGTGGCCATCAGCGAAAAGGCGTTGTCGTCGCCAATCACCACCAGATCGGGCTTGTTGCGGGCGATGCGGCCGGCGATGTCATCGGCTTTTTGTGGCCACTCACTTTTCGGCAGATGTTTGGTGTCCATGGAGTAGGCGGTCAGTTCGCAGCGTTCGCCCATTTCGTCCTGCAGCGCCTGCAGATACTGGGCATCCCAGTTGTATTCCGGGTGATAGCTCTGGATCACGCTGACCTGATACGGCGGGCCGGCCAGCGCGGGTGCCGGCAGCAGACCGGCTGTCGCCAGCAGCGTCACAGTCAATGTCACAACAAACGCTGAACAAACAGACCGCAGGCCGGTACACACTGCCTGAAGCTGGCGTCTGAAAGAAAGTCGGTGGTGCATGCTTATTATCCTTATTCACGCCAGTGGGGTGGCCGCACTTTGGTTGGCTTTTGCTGAGTCGCTGGTACTGAGCCGCTGGTTCTGGGCCGCGGGTATGAGTGGCAGGTACTCACGGCGAGTTAATCACGCGCCCCCGGCGCTCTGTATCCTGATTTAGTAGGTGAGCAGGGGGTGACATCGGCCGTTGTTGCCCGCACGGCCGGCCAGCGCTGTCGTTATCCCTTACTGTGTATTGCAAGCGGTGAGGGGCAGGACTACCGTGTCGGGCATTCCGCGGCGGTGTGTGCCGCTGCGGCTTGTCCGCAATGAGTTGTGTAAGAAGAGGAGCTGTTTATGTCTGAGCGTTTTGAGAAAGGTCTGGGCGTGCGTCGCGCTGTGATGGGCGATGAGTTTGTCGACAAGGCTCTGAACAATGCCACAGCATTTACCCAGCCATTGCAGAAGCTGGTGAGTGAGTTCTGCTGGGGCGATGTGTGGGGCCGCGAGGGCTTGTCGAAACGCGACCGCAGCCTGATTAACATCGCCATGATTTCGGTGCTCAACCGTCAGCAGGAGCTGGCCGGCCATGTACGCGGCGCTATTAATAATGGTGTGACGCCGGAAGAGATCCGCGAAGTGCTGCTGCAGGTGATGGTGTACGCGGGCGCGCCGGCGGCCATCGATTCGTTCCGCACTGCGTCGGCCATGCTGACCGAGCTGGGCATTGATCTGAACGCGCTCTCGGCTGACTGAATAAGCACGGCCAGCACGGGGTTTTGGGCGGGCGAGAGTAATACGTCCGTCTCAGAAAGTTGGCGTAGTGTCCGCCGGGGCAGATGTCATTTTCTGCCAATCTGCACGGATGCCGGACCCCGTTGACCAATGCTGTTTTTTTCACCATTGGTCAGACCTGTTCAATTGGCTAGGGAAAAATTCTTTTTCAGATCAGCCATTTAGGCGAAAGGTGTGGTCTGTGACCCGCGTCACGCCGCGGCATGGGGGGATTCTGACCCATTTTGCTGTCGTCTTTTTTTAACAAAAGTCTGCTTCCTTCGGAGGCCTGCCTGTTGCGACGAAGGTCGAACGCATGTATAAAACGCGCGTTTGAAAACCTTCCAGTGGACTAAACGAGCCAAAAGCCACCACTGACAGGCGCTCATCGGCGCCGATCTACAACCGATTTTTTCCTACAGGCGAAATCAAATGGCAACAAACAAGGTAGATGTCCTGCTTGTTGGCGGCGGTGTCATGAGTGCCACTCTGGGTACACTGCTGAGCAAGCTTGATCCTTCCCTCCGACTGACGATGGTAGAGCGCCTGGATCATGTCGCGCATGAGAGCACCGATGGGTGGAACAATGCGGGCACTGGTCACGCGGGCTACTGCGAACTCAATTACACTCCGGAAAATGCTCAGGGCGAGGTTGAAATCAACCGCGCACTCGCGATCAATGCGAACTTTGAAGTGTCCCTGCAGCTGTGGAGCTCCCTGATTGCCACCGGCGATCTGCCTGTTCCGTCGAACTTCATCAACCCGACTCCGCACATGAGTTTTGTCTGGGGTGAGAAGAACGTTGCCTTCCTGCGCGAGCGTCATGAAAAACTGTCCGCGCATCATCTGTTCAAAGACATGGAATACAGCGAAGACCACGAAGTTCTGCGCCAGTGGATGCCACTGGTGATGGAAAACCGTGGCGCTGACGACAAAGTAGCTGCCACCCGAGTAGCCTACGGCAGCGACGTTGATTTCGGTTCCCTGACCCGCAACCTGGTGGCTTCCCTGCAGAAGTCTGAGCAGTTCGACCTGCTGCTGAGCCACGAAGTCGCCAACCTCGAACAAACCAAAGATGGCCGTTGGGATGTGCGTCTGAAAAACCGCGTATCCGGTAAGTCGGTTGCCATCAACGCCGGTTTCGTCTTCCTCGGTGCTGGCGGCGGCGCGCTGCCGCTGCTGCAGAAATCCGGCATTCCGGAAAGCAATGGCTACGGCGGTTTCCCGGTATCCGGCCAGTGGCTGGTGTGTCAGGATGAAGCGACCGTCAAACGCCATTACGCCAAGGTGTACGGCAAGGCCGCCATCGGTGCGCCACCTATGTCCGTTCCGCACCTGGATACCCGCATCATCAATGGTAAGCCGGCCCTGCTGTTCGGCCCTTACGCGGGTTTTACCACTAAATTCCTGAAAGAAGGTTCCAAACTGGACCTGATCAAGTCTGTGCGTGTAAACAACCTGCTGCCGATGATGGACGTGGGTGTGAACAACATGGATCTGACCAAATACCTGATCGGCGAAGTGATGCAGTCACACGAAGACCGTGTGAAATCCCTGCGTGAATACTTCCCGGGCGCTGATGCCGGCAAGTGGACTCTGGCCCACGCCGGTCAGCGTGTACAGATCATCAAGAAAGACGCCAGCGGTCGTGGCAAGCTCGAGTTCGGTACTGAACTGGTGGCTTCTCAGGACGGTTCTCTGGCGGCTCTGCTGGGTGCCTCTCCGGGCGCCTCTGTGGCTGCTCAGGCCATGATTGAAGTGATTGAGCGCTGCTTCAAAGATCGCATGGACGGCGGCTGGAATGCACGTCTGAAAGAACTGGTGCCGTCGTACGGCGAGTCTCTGGTGAATGATGCCGACCTGCTGGGTCGTATCCGCCCGAACACGCTGAGCACCCTTGGTTTGCTGCGCGCTTAAGCGCAGCGGCCTGGCCGAAGAATCAAGATAACTAACTGGAGTTTTAACTATGTTAATTGGTGTACCTAAGGAGATTTATCCTGGGGAGGCGCGCGTCGCCCTGATACCAAGCGGGATTCAGACCCTGCTGAACGCCGGCTTTGAAGTCGTCATTCAGGAAGGTGCCGGTGATGCTGCTCACTTCAGTGATGATGAGTACCGTAACTGTGGTGCCAGCATTGCTCCGTCTGCCGAATCTCTGTACGGCCAGGCCGATATCGTCCTGAAAGTGCGTCAGCCACTGGATTCAGAAGTGCCACTGCTGAAAGACGGTGCCACCCTGATCTGTATGCTGGACGCCTGGTTCAACCAGCCGCTGATCAAGCAACTGGCTGAGCGCAATGTGCGTTCGTTCGCGCTGGAATTCATTCCGCGTACCACCCGTGCGCAGTCTATGGACGTTCTGAGCTCCATGGGTGCCATCTCTGGTTACCGTTCTGTTCTGACCGGTGCTATGGCTCTGCCACAGTACTTCCCGATGCTGATGACCGCTGCCGGTACCATTCACCCGGCGCGCGTATTCATCATTGGTGCCGGTGTTGCTGGTCTGATGGCCATCTCTACCGCCCGTCGTCTGGGCGCTGTGGTTGAAGCCTACGACACCCGTGCAGAAGTGCGTGAACAGGTTGAATCCCTGGGCGCCAAGTTCGTGGAATTCGATCTGCCACAAGAGCAGGGCACTGCGGCCGGCGGTTACGCGACTGAGAAGTCCGAAGAGTTCTACCGCAAGCAGCGCGAACAGATGACCACCAAGATTTCTCAGGCGGACCTGGTAATCACCACCGCTGCGATTCCTGGCAAGGCGTCTCCGCGTCTGATCACCAAAGACATGCTGCACTACATGAAGAAAGGTTCCGTGATCGTGGACCTGGCCGCCGAGCGTGGCGGTAACGTAGAAGGCACTGTGGCCGGCGAGAAAGTGTACCTGGATGGCGTGACCATCATCGGTTACACCGACCATCCGGGCCGTGTACCCGTACACGCTTCCCAGCTGCTGACCAAGAACATCTCCACATTCCTGCTGAACATGGCCAAAGACGGCAAGCTCAACGTGAATATGGAAGACGATATCGTGGCCGCCACTCTGATCACTGAGAACGGCGAAATCAAACACGCGGGCCTGAAAGCCCAGATCGAGAAGGAATAATCCTCATGGAAATGTTCATCATGAGCCTGACCATTTTCGTACTGGCGATCTTCGTCGGTGTGGAAGTGATCAACAAAGTACCGCCAACACTGCACACCCCACTGATGAGCGGCACCAACGCCATCTCCGGTATCGTGGTTGTGGGCGCGATCATCAGCTCCGGCGGCAGCGAGCACACCACTGTGCTGTCGACCGTACTGGGCGTGGCCGCCATCGTGCTGGCCACCATCAACATCGTGGCCGGTTTCATGGTAACCGACCGCATGCTGAACATGTTCAAGAAGAAATAAGGTAGCGGGACAATGGATATTCTGATCAACCTGGGTTACCTCGTTGCCGCCGTGCTGTTCATCCTCGGCATCAAGGGCATGACCACTCCGAAAACTGCCGTACGCGGTAACCAGATGTCGGCCATCGGTATGCTGGTGGCGGTCGTTGCGGCTCTGCTCGACTACAACGTTGTTGATTACACCTGGATCATCGTTGGCGTACTGATCGGTGGCGGCATTGGCGCCCTGATGGCCAAGAAAGTACAGATGACCGATATGCCGGAAATGGTCGCGGCGCTGAACGGTGTGGGTGGCGGTGCCTCCCTGCTGGTAGCTGCCGCTAACTATCTGGAAAGCCAGAAACTGGGCGAAATGGGCAAGTTCGTTGCCACTTACGACTGGTCTGTGGCGGTTATCCTGTCCATTCTGATCGGCGCTGTGACCCTGACCGGTTCTTTCGTTGCCGTGGGCAAACTGAAAGGCAAAATCGGCGATGCCAAGAACGTTAAGCTGTTCAAATGGATCGTTAAACTGTGCCTGCTGACCCTGCTGGCCGGTGCTGGTTACTTCGCTGCGGTTGACCCGCTGCACGCTGACCTGCTGGTGGCTGGTCTGATCGTACTGTGTCTGGTTCTGGGTATCTGTCTGGTGATGCCAATCGGTGGCGCTGACATGCCGGTTGTGGTTTCCCTGCTGAACTCCTACTCAGGTCTGGCTGGCGCGGCTGCCGGTTTCGTACTGGGCAACAACGGTCTGATCATCACCGGTTCTCTGGTGGGCGCGTCCGGTATCATCCTGACCTCCATCATGTGTAAGGCGATGAACCGCTCCCTGACCAACGTACTGTTCGGTGGTTCTATGGCGGCGTCTGCTGGCGTGAGCAAGTCTGAGAACGATGCTTTCTACGAAGGCAAAGTGAAGTTCTCGTCTGCTGACGAACTGGCCATGCTGCTCGACGGCGCCCAGAAAGTGGTCTTCGTACCGGGTTACGGTCTGGCCGTTGCTCAGGCTCAGCACGCGACCCGCGAACTGGCCAACATGCTGGAAGCCAAAGGCGTGGACGTGAAATACGCCATTCACCCGGTAGCCGGTCGTATGCCTGGTCACATGAACGTACTGCTGGCCGAAGCCGAAGTGCCGTACGATCAGCTGGTGGAAATGGACAGCATCAACCCTGAGTTCGCTCAGACTGACGTTGCCATCGTTCTGGGTGCCAACGACGTTGTGAACCCGGCCGCTGCCAAAGACCCGGCTTCCCCGATCTTCGGTATGCCGATTCTGGACGTACACAACGCCCGTACCGTGGTTGTGGTTAAGCGTGGTCTGTCGCCAGGCTTCGCCGGTATCCCGAACGAACTGTTTATTCGCGACAACGCCCTGATGGTATCCGGCGACGCGAAGAAAGTTCTGCAGGACACCATTTCTGCGCTGAAAGATCTGTAAGATCTGACGCACCGGCAGCGCGCCCTGAGGCGATGCTGCCTTCCCTGACGGGAACCCCACGGGCCTCTTATGAGGCTCGTGTTGTTATAGCCTTCTGGTTCTGTAGCGGATTGTATCCGGTGCGGCCTGAGTGCGCGGACCCTGAGAACGTGGCGGGTGGTCCGCACACACATGCCAGCCGATGGTGCAGCTGTATCACCGCAACAGAGCAAGCGGGCCGGCGGCCGGCCTCAGGGTCTGCCGCTGTTTGTTTCCGGCCATTCAGGCGTGCCCTGATAACGGGACGCCGGATTGGCCTGAACGCACTTATTTGGTTCGCAAACGCACTGCAAAGCAGACATTCGGAGCACAAAGCGCGCCGTTTGATCTGTGACAGTTGTCTGAAACGGCCAGATATGCGATTTTCCCGCCCTTCACTTACGACCTGCGCTGAAGTCTTTCCGCATGAATACGAATCACCCAGCTCTGGAGCTGATCAACATCCATAAGTCCTACGGCAATCTTGAAGTGCTGAAGGGCGTCAGTCTGACAGCCAACAAGGGCGACGTTATTTCCATTCTGGGTTCCAGCGGCTCGGGTAAAAGTACCCTGCTGCGCTGCATTAACCTGCTGGAAAGACCCAATCAGGGCGAAATCATTATTGGTAATGAACAACTGTCACTGGTGCGCAATAAGCAAGGCGAACTGGTGGCCGAGAACAAGAGCCAGCTCGAACGTCTGCGTTCGCGTCTGGGTTTCGTGTTCCAGCAGTTCAACCTGTGGCCACACATGACCATCCTGCAGAACCTGATTGAGGCACCCGTTCACGTTCTGAAGATTCCGCGCGACGTTGCCGTTGCCCGGGCACAGGAATTGCTGCGCAAGGTCGGGCTTGCCGACAAGCAGGACGCCTACCCGGCGCACCTGTCCGGCGGACAGCAACAGCGCGTGGCCATTGCCCGTACGCTGGCGATGGACCCTCAGGTTCTGCTGTTCGACGAGCCGACCTCTGCCCTCGACCCGGAACTCGTCAACGAAGTGTTGGCGGTGATGCGCGAGCTGGCAGACGAAGGCCGCACCATGCTGATCGTGACCCATGAAATGCGTTTTGCACGCGAAGTTTCCAGCACCGTGGTGTTTTTACATCAGGGTCAGGTGGAAGAAATCGGAACCCCGGAAAAAGTCTTCGACAACCCGGATTCCACCCGTGTGCGCGACTTTATGAACAGTCACAAAGCATAAGCCCGCAGATTCATTACCCACTCAAGAAGGAAGAACAAGATGCAGAAACTCATTGCTACCCTGTGCCTGACCGTCAGCTGTGCTCTGGCTCCGGCCGCATTTGCCGGCGACAAAATCCGTATTGCCAGTGAAGGTGCCTACGCGCCGTTCAACATGGTCGATGCTCAGGGCCAACTGGTTGGTTTCGATATCGATATCGCCAAAGCACTGTGTGCCCAGATGAAAGCCGATTGCGAAATCGTGGCTCAGGACTGGGACGGTATCATCCCGGGTCTGCTGGCGCGTAAGTACGACGCCATTATCGCCTCGATGTCCATCACCGAAGAGCGTCTGCGCGTGGTGAATTTCACCAACAAATACTATTCCAACAGCCTGGCGTTTGTCGGTCCTAAAGGTAAAACCCTGGACACCAGCAAAGCCGGCCTGAAAGGTCTGAGCGTAGGTGCACAGCGTGCCACCATCGCCGGTCAGACTCTGGAAGACAAATACTCTGACGTAGTAAACGTTAAGCTGTACGACACTCAGGACAACGCCTATCTGGATCTGGCGGCTGGCCGTATCGACGCCATCCTGTCCGATAAATTCCCGGCTTACGACTGGCTGCAGACCAAAGACGGCGCCACCTTTGAATTCAAAGGCGCTGACCTGGATATCGACGACAAAATCGGTATCGCCGTACGCAAGAAAGACGAAGACCTGCGTAAGCGTCTGAACGAAGCGCTGGATGCGATCGTTGCCAATGGCACCTATAAGGAAATTAACGCCAAGTACTTCCCGTTCGATATTTACTAAGGGGTGATGGCGATGCGTTCTGAGGGTGTGCTCCGATGATGGATCTGCAGGGCTTCGGCCACCTGCTGGTCAGTGGCGCCTGGATGACCATCCAGCTGGCGCTGACCAGTCTGGCCATCGGACTTGTCATCGGTGTGCTTGGCGCATCGGCCAAACTCTCGGCGTCGCCGGTCCTGCGCGGACTGGCGACGACCTATACCACGGTTGTGCGTGGTATTCCCGAGCTGCTGCTGGTTCTGACCCTGTATTTTGGCGGGGCGCAGATTCTGATGTGGGCAGCCGGCTTATTCGGCTACGAGGAATACATCGAAGTCGGCGCTTTCGCCGCCGGTGTTGCCGCGCTGGCCATTGCCTTCGGTGCTTATTCCACCGAAGTATTCCGTATGGCGATGCTGGAAGTGCCGGTCGGTCAGCGTGAAGCGGCCGAAGCCATGGGCATGAGCCGCAGCCAGACGTTTTTCCGTATTATTTTCCCGCAGGTATGGCGCTTCGCCATTCCGGGCCTCGGCAACCTGTTTCAGGTTCTGCTGAAAGACACCGCACTGGTGTCTGTGATTGGTCTGAACGAAATCATGCGTCAGGCCAGTGTCGGCTCCGCCGCCACCAAACATCCTTTCGATTTTTATCTGGCAGCCGCTGTGCTGTATCTGGCTCTGACGTTGCTGGCCACCGCCACCACTGAAGTGCTGGAGCGCATGAGCAAGCCAGAACTTCGCAGTAAACGGGCATAAGATGAACTGGGACTGGAGCGTAATCTGGCAATACTACCCACGCCTGCTGGAAGGCGCGTGGCTGACGCTGGAGCTGGTGTTTTTATCCGGTGTGGTGGGTCTTCTGCTGGCGGTACCACTGGCGCTGATGCGCGCCTCGTCACAGCCGGCCCTGAAAGGTCTGGCGTATGGGTACATTTTCTTCTTCCGTGGCACGCCGCTGCTGGTGCAGATCTTCCTGATCTATTACGGCGCCTCGCAGTTTGACTGGGTGAAAGAATCCCTGCTGTGGCCGGTGCTGAAAGAACCTTACTGGTGCGCCATCATCGCCTTCACCATGAACACAGCGGCGTACACCGCCGAGCTGATCCGCGGTGCCATTCAGGCAATTCCGACCGGTGAAATTGAAGTGGCCCGCGCCCTCGGTATGAGCCGCACCACGCTGACCCGCCGCATCGTGCTGCCGCGCGCGTTTGGCATTGTGCTGCCGGCCTACAGCAACGAAGTGCTGCTGATGCTGAAGAGCAGCGCGCTGGCGTCGACCATTACCCTGCTCGACATTACCGGTATGGCGCGCACTGTGATTGCCCGTACTTACACGCCGCTGGAAATCTTCTTCGCCGCCGGCATGATTTATCTGGTGATGGCCGCGGTTCTGCTGGGCGCGTTCCGTCTGGCGGAATCCCGCATCAACCGCCACAAATACATCCGCCGCGAGGCGTGAGTCTGCCGGCCGCGTCCGTGGCCGGTTCCTCTCTTTCTTTCCTGCTTCTTTCGGTTACAGCAGTTCTGCTGGCTGGGTCTGTCCGCTGTCCGACGCACTGTTGCGGGTGCCACGGCCATTGCCGGTAACAGCCATCACCGGCCCCGGTGCGCCGTCCGCACCCGGCAGACGGATCACTTCCAGCGTGGTGCTGGTTTTCTCCTTGATGCCTTCGCCGGTCAGAATCACATCGGTGTCGTACAGGCTGCCGACCGGGTCGGCGCTGAAGGTCACCTGTGTGCTGTAAATGCGCTCGCGGCTGATGGCCTCGTCGCTGATGCTCACTTCGCGCACCACCGGCACGCGGCTGCCATTGTCTTCGCTGCTGATCAGGCGTGCGCTGACCACGGCGGTGGCACCGTCGCCGTTGATGTCGACGGCAAAGCCGAAGTTGTTTTTACCGGCGTAGGCGCTGACGCTGAACGCGCCCACCGTGAAGCCCGCGCCGTCGGCGTAGGTTGCGCTTTCAAAACGCGCCGAGCTGCCGGCGCTGCCACGGCCGATGCCCTTGAACAGCACGTCGCCACGGGCGTCTTCCAGCACCAGCGTCAGCGTGGTTTTGTCCGCCGCCGTGATGAATAACGCACTGCTCAGGCGACGCAGCAGCGGACCGGGCTGTAATTCCAATACGCGGTTTTTGTTGACCACCACCTGCACGTCGTAAGGGTCGGCAATGCCGTCGTCGGTCAGCAGCGGCGTAACGCTGTCGTTGCTCACGACTTCAAAGCGGTAGCTGCCGGCGCCGGTTTCCGTGGTCTGACGGATGCGGATATTTTTGATCTTCGGGGTGTAGGTGGCTTCTGCCTGCGGAATGACCAGGGTTGCCGGCAGGGCGCTGGCGAGGGTCAAGGCGGTGAGCAGGGTTAAGGCTGATTTCATGTCGGACTCCTTGGCTTCTGCGCCAGATGGCCGGCCAGTTCCTGAGCCGGCGGCCGCGATGCGGCGGAATGGGAGGATCAGCATAGTGAGCACCGCCCGTGGCAGGCAATTCCCGATCAGGCCATTGTGGCGCTATGGGCAGATATTCAGCTCCTCTGTTGGCGGCTGCGGCTTTGCGCCATACTCAGAGCATTCTGTTTGTGCGGATCTGTGTATGCGCCTGAAGTCCCTCGTGCTGTCGATGTTCTGCTCCGCAGTCAAACTCCGTGTGCTGCTGACGCTCCTGTGCGGCTTGCTGCCGGCGTTGGTGATGCTGCCAGCCCTGACACCTGAGGTGCAGGCGGCCTCTGTCATCCGCGTGCAGCCCCAGCGCTCTGATCTGGATGGCAGCTACCGCTACTACACGGATCTGCTGCAGAAAGCCCTGGACGCAACCGCCGCAGAATACGGCCCCAGTACGATTGAAGCCAGCGAACTGCGTTTCAGTCAGGCGCGGGCATTTCAGGCATTGGTCGATCATCAGATTGACGTGTTCTGGGCTGGTACCGACCCGGCCCGTGAAGAACTGGTGGCGCCGGTGCGGGTGCCGCTGTACGCCGGTCTGCTCGGCTACCGGGTGCCTGTGATCCGCAAGGCCGATCAGGCGCGCTTCGACGCCATTGACACACCAGAGCAGCTGCAGGCCATGCTCGCCTGTCAGGGCGACCACTGGCCCGATTCCGATATCCTGCAGCACAACGGCTACCGGGTGCAGCGCGTAACCCTGTTCGAAGTGATGTACAGCATGCTGCAGAGCGGCCGCTGCGATTACTTCCCGCGTGGGCTGAACGAGGTCTACGCCGAAGTCAGTCACGTCGCCCGGCAGGATCTGATGGCCTATGACCGCCTGATTCTGGCCTATCCGTTTCCCAATTATTTCTTCGTTGCGCGTGACAATCCGCGTCTGCTGGAGCGCCTGACGCTGGGCATGGAGCGGCTGGTCAGCAGCGGTGAACTGCTGGCCTTTCTGCAGCAGCACCCGACCACAAAGTCGATTTTCCCGTTAAGCCGGCTCAGCCAGAGTCTGGTCTTCCCGCTGAGTAACCCCTTACTGCCGCCGCAGACGCCACTGGCCGATCAGCGCCTGTGGCTGCAGCTCAAATAGCACAACGCTGACCATCCTTTACGCGCCGGTGCACGGGCGAACCCGGCAGCCGGTGTAGACTGCGCTTTTGCTTGGGCGGAGAACACAATGAGCGATCACAGCATCCGGGTATGGGATGGGTTTGTGCGTCTGTTTCACTGGCTGCTGGTGCTGGTGATCGGCGCGGCCTGGTGGACAGCCGAGCAGGGCGGCGACTGGATGGACTGGCACAAACGCTGTGGCTATGCGCTGCTGGGGCTGGTGGTGTTCCGCGTATTGTGGGGTTTTGCCGGTACGGCGTATGCCCGCTTCCGCCACTTTCTGTATTCACCGCAACGGACGCTGGCCTACACCCTGGCACTGCTGAAGGGGCGCGAGCCGGTTTACCTGAGCCATAACCCGCTCGGCGGCTGGGCGGTGGTGGTTCTGCTGCTCTGGTGTGCGGCGCAGGCGGGCACTGGCCTGTTCGCCAACGATGACATCATGACCGAAGGTCCGCTGGTGCATCTGGTCGGTTACGACCTGAGCCTCGACATTACCCGTGTGCACAAACTGCTGTTCGATGGTCTGCTGATTCTGGCCGGGCTGCATATTGCGGCGGTGGCGTATCACCAGCGTCTGCGCAAAGAGCCACTGGTGCAGGCGATGATCACAGGGCGCAAACCGGCCCATGACGTCGTTGATCAGGTCAGTGGAATGAATCGGGCGGCAGGCGCAACAGGCGTGTGGCTGCGCGGTGTGATACTGGCGGCGGTGGCCGCCGCCAGCGTCTGGGGACTGATCAGTCTTTGAATTTGTCGTGGCAGGCTTTGCAGGTCTGCGCGACTTTCATAAACGCCGGGCGGATGGCGTTCATGTCACCGCCTTTGGCGGCTTCGGCCAGCGCGGCGCTGTTGGTTTCAAAGTCACCCATGGTTTTGGCGAAGGTATCCCAGGCGTCTTCAATCACCGGCAGGGCGCTGGTGGAACGCTCGTAGGTGCCCGGCATAAAACCTTCCAGCGGCATTTTGCTCAGCGCGGCCAGATTACCGGCGCGACGGGCAAAATCGTCGGCGTTGAATTCGGTTTTGCCTTTCACCATGTCGCCCATCGGGCCGAAATTCCACTTCACGGCTTTAAAGATACCTTTGCGGTATTCAACGGCTTCAAACGGTTTCGGAGCGGCCATGGCGCTGCTGCCAATGGCAATCAGGGTAGCGGCCAGTCCGAGGCGGGTGATGGTTTTCATACGCAGATCCTCTCAGCATTATCAGGTCGGGGTCAGTGTATCGGTCACCCGCCGGAGCACCATGAACCATTACCAAGCTTTACATTTTAACGATCAAAGCTGACGAATGGCTTCACAGGCCCGGGCCATCTGTTAGAGTCGGGCGCCTTAATCCACAGGCAGGAGGGCGTATGACGGACGCAATGATGGTGTTGGCGGGCGCCGGTATTCTGGTTGTACTGCTGGTGATGTATTACCGTCGCACGGCGGCACTGGCACCAGCGCTGGTGTATCAGGACAACCCGCACAATAAAGCCCTGCTGCAGAAATTACCACGCTTAAGCCGCCGCTTTTACGTCACGCCCTGGCTGTTCAACACGCACCTGCAATTACTGGCACTGGGGCTGAAAAAAGGTCTGGGTAAAAAACTCGCCTACGAACAGACCGACGTGCTGACCATGGCCGACGGCGGCACCACTGCACTGCACTGGCTGGGGCTGGATAAACCGGCCGACAGCCCGACCCTGCTGGTGCTGCACACCATCACCGGTTCGCCGCACAGCATGCGCGGTCTGGTGCGCGATCTGGCCGACTACACCGGCTTCCGGGTGGTGCTGTGTCAGCGCCGGGGTCATGGTGATTTGCCGTTAACCGCACCGCGCATTAATACCATGGGCGATACCGCCGACCTGCGTGAGCAGATTGGCGTTATTCAGGCGCGATATCCGCAGTCGGATTTATACGCCATCGGCTCGTCGGCAGGTTCTGGTTTGCTGGTGCGTTTTCTCGGCGAAGAAGGCGCGCAATCGCCCATTAAAGCGGGCATGGCGTATTGCCCGGGCTACAACATTGAAGTCGCCTTTGCGCGGGCAAAACCCTTTTACAGCCGCATGATGGCGAAGAAGCTGATCCGCCAGTTTATTACCTCGCACGTGCCGGAATTTTCTGGCTTCCGCACCTATCAGCAGTGCATTCAGTCGCAGGATCTGCACGAATTTCATCAGAATTTGTATGAATGCGCAGGCTTCAGCACGCTGCAGGATTTTATGGACGCCAGTAACCCGATGAAGGTGTTTCAGAATATTCAGGTGCCTTTGCTGATTCTGAACGCCGAAGACGACCCTGTATGTCACATCGACAACGCGTGGGAATATCAGCAGCAGGTAAAACAAATGCCCAATACCCTGCTGGCCATTACCCGCCGAGGCAGCCACTGTGCGTATTTTTCCGGCCTGACACTCAGCCCCTGGGGGCATCAGCTGGCGGCGGAATTTTTTGTCGCACAGCACCAGACCTGTTAATTCAGGCCCGTTAACTCAGACCCGTTCAATCAGGGCTGGGCGTAGCTGACATAAGCAACCTGCGCCTCAATGCCTGAGCGCAGGAATACTTCCAGCCACAGCCGCTGGTGGTCCTGAAGACGGTCGCCCGGGCCCTTCACCTCAATCAGACGGAAGCCGTCCGCCTCGTTGTTGCCGAGCCAGATTAAATCCGGCAGGCCACGGCTGTGGTGGCGCAAATCGCTGAGCAGATGGCGGAACAGCTGGCTCAGCGTGGCCGGCGCAATAACGCGCAACGCGTGTTCCAGCAGTTCTTCGTCCAGCGACGGCCAGTGCAGCAGCGGACAACTGATGCCCTGTTTTTCGTGCCAGCGCTGACGTATCAGTGCCACATGTTCTCCGCCTTGCAGGCGGGCGAAGCCGGCATCAAACAGCGGCTGGCGGGCGCGGACAAAATCGTCGCGGAATAAATCCGCCGGACCACTCTGAAACGGGTGAAAAAAGGCACCGGGCAGCGGCGCGTACAGCGCATCCCAGAACAGCAACGCAAACAGCCCCGACAGCAGGGTATTTTCGACGTAATAACAACGGCCGTTCTGGTTGGCATTTAATGCGTCGCGTACCTGATATTCCACCGCATCGCCGTTATCGCTCAGGGTTAAATACAGCGACGGAAAATCTTTAATTGCCTTCTGTGTCGGCGCAGGTTTTGCGAGCCCCGCTTTGCGTGCGCAGCGGGCGTAAATGCGCTCAAGGGTAATGCGCGCTTCCGGATGTTCAATGCGCGCCAGCGCCTCGGTACAGCCGCTGGCGACCGCGCGGAAATCGTCGACGGAAACCGCCGCCAGTTCGAGCACGCGCAGCCGGCGCACCATGGCATCGCGATGTGCGCTGGCGTCGTAGCAGGTTAATGCGAGTTCGGTGTCGTGCAGCCGTTCGGCTTCACGGCCGACCTGAGCCAGCACTTTGTGCCAGCGCAGCGTCAGCCAGTGGGTGTCGGCGAGCCTGTGCGGCATGGATTGCAGCACCGGCGAATGCTGTAAGAGTTGCCGGGTAATACCGTGCAAAACCGCCGACACAGCCTCGGCGCTCAGGCGCTTGTCTTTCAGTTGCTGAACGGCATCGTGCAGCTGTTGCTGGCAGTCACTTAAAAACAGCAGATAGGTCAGCTCGTCGCGGTCGCGAAAGGCACGGGATTGGACACTTAAAGGCACATTCTCGTAACGCTGGTGGCCAAGTTCGGTTAACACAAACTCCGACCAGTCCTGCCAGACATTACCGAAAAATAAAACGCGTACGGTATCGAACAGCGGCATGCAGGTAAGCTGCACTAGCGCATCGTCCTGCTGCAGCCATGCGCTCAGCGGTTGTGGCTGCACCTCGTGCAGTGCCTGCTCAAAGGTTTGCTGCAGCTCGTCTTTGCGCAATTTTTTCAGGCTTTTATCGTCAATCAGATCCGGCTGTTTCTGCCGTTCACGCTCCAGCACCGCCAGCAGTTCGTCTTTGCGCAATAAAGGGCCGAGATCGGCGCTGCTGACTGCCGCATTGGCGACACAGAAACCGGCGTTCTCCAAGGCCGTTAATGCGTCTGTTCTGGCCGGAATTTCCTCGTACTGCAGCGCGCTGTGGCGGAACCAGTCGCCCTTGCGCATCACCATGCGCAGCAACAGCGCCTGTGCCGGTTGTGGCAGCTGCTGAAAACGGCCGACAGCTTCCTGTTCGCAGGTGTTGAGTAAATCGGCGCTGTGGCTCAGTACCCAGTTGAGGGCGGTGTGGAAATTGGTCAGGTAATAAAACGGCGTATTAACATCGGCGGCGGTCAGGCTCATGGCGCGTCACCGCCGGGCTGAGATGCCGGTTCTGCCGCGTTGTGTTTTTGCTCTTCCGCTTCTTTTTCATGCAGCGACTGCGCCAGCAGCGCGTCGCACAGAGCAGAAAAATAGCGCGAAAAGGCGCGTTTAATGGCCAGCCGCTGGCGGCCCTGTGGATACAGGCCGGCTTCGGCATCGGCGGATTTTTGGGTGCCTTTCACCAGAAACGCATTTTTAATCGACGCGTCCTGCACAAAGGCTTCAAAGGCACGGGCGCAGCATTCTTCGGGCTGGCTGTAATAGAAAGTATTCAGCTCTTTGTCCTTGGCCGCCGAGGCGCGGAACAGGTCGCTGGGGGCTTGCCCTTCATCGTCGAGCAGCACGGCGGCGTAACAGGCGGCGAGCAGTTGGTTGAGCCGGTGCGGTTTCAGGGTTTTGTCTTTTACCCAGAGTTTGGACGCAAAATCGAGCGGGCCGGCATCGCCATACGCCTTGGCGGCCATGTGGTAGTCGAAGGCATGAAACCATTCGTGGGCAATACTGCCAGGGCCGGCGTTTTTGGCCAACGCAAAACTCTGCTGCAGGGGCGCGTAATGGGCCGACACACCGGGCCGTCCGCCACTGCTGTACTGCAGCGCCAGGGTGCCGCGCAATGAAATTAACGACTGGCCGAGCAGCAGGCTGTCGGTGGGTGTTAACGGGCGTCCGGCGAGAATCTGGGTGAGGTCGCACAGGGCATCGAAAAACAGCCCGGCGGCCTGTTCCTGTTCCGCCCGTGTTACCCATTTGCCGATTTCCACACCGCGAAAGCCGAACCACTGGCGTATGGTCAGAAAATCCGGAATAACGCCGCCCAGCAGGGTGCGCTGGTCGGGGCCAGAGCGGTAGAAGGCGCGTTTCAGCAGGGGGGAAGAGGGTTCTCGCATCCGGTCAGTGTACTGCAAAGCGCCGGCGGATCAGATCAGCGCGGCGGATTTCACCTGCGCCCACACCGGCAGCCCCTCGCGCAATTGCAGTGTTGCGACTGAGCGGCGGGTCATGCGCGCTAACAGCGCCTGCTCACCGCAGCGGATGCGCACCAGCGTCAGGGCGTCGTCCTGATCGGCGCCAATGGCTTCAATAACGCCGGGCAGCAGGTTCTGAATGCTGCTGTCGTGGGCCGGGCTCAGCGCTACGCTGACGTCGCGCGCCAGAATGCGCAGCCGCACGGGCGTGCCCACGGCCTGACCGCCGTCGCGCACCCAGACCGCCGGGGCTGCCGTTGTGCCGGATGCTGGGCCGAATGCTGGGCCGGATGACTTTTCTCTGCCAGCACTCAGGCGGATATGCGCCAGCGCCCAGTGGCTGTCGCACTCACTGACATGGCCGTGCAGGACCACACCGGCTTCTTCACCGGGCAGAACCGGCAGGTCTAGGCGGGTGAGGGTGTCGTTCAGGGTGCCGCTGGCAACCATCTGGCCGTCGTTCAACAGCACCAGATAATCGGCCAGCCGGGCGACTTCGGCGGCTGAATGCGTGACGTAAATAATCGGCAGCGACAGCGTCGATTTCAGCTGCTCCAGATACGGCAGAATTTCCTGTTTGCGCGCTTCATCGAGCGACGCCAGCGGCTCGTCCATCAGCAGCAGTTGCGGCTTGCTGAGCAGGGCGCGGGCAATGGCGACCCGTTGCCGTTCACCACCCGATAATTGCGCCGGCCGCCGCTGCAAAACAGCACCGATGCCGAGCAGCTCGATCAGCTGCGCCTGCTCTGCGGCACTGACGTCAGCGCGCGCACGTTTGACGGCGAAGGCGAGGTTGCCGGCGGCGGTTAAATGCTCGAACAGCGCCGCCTGCTGAAATACATAAGCCAGTGGCCGGCGGTGGGTGGGCAGACAGAGCTGTTCGCTCTGCCAGACATCGCCATTCACGGTCAGCGCCCCCTGCGCCTGCTCCAGACCGGCAATGCAGCGCAATAACGTGGTTTTACCGCAGCCCGACGGCCCGGCGATGACGCTGACGCCCTGCGCCGGCAGGGTCAGGTCGAGGTTCAGCTGAAAGCCGCTGCGCGCCAGTGAAAAGCGGGCCTGAATACTCACAGCAAGGCCCTCGTCTGACGGGCGCGCAGACCATACACGGCCAGCAGCACCACAAAGGAAAATACCAGCATCAGCGCCGCCAGACCGTGGGCCGAGGCGTAATCCAGCGCTTCTACATGGTCGTAAATCTGCACCGAAATTACCCGGGTTTCGCCCGGAATATTACCGCCGATCATCAGCACTACGCCGAACTCACCCAGCGTGTGGGCGAAGCCCAGCACGGCGGCGGTGATAAAGCCGGGGCGCGCCAGTGGCAGGGTCACGTTGAAAAAGGTATCGACAGGGCCGGCACCCAAGGTAGCGGCGGCTTCGGCTGGCGCTTTGCCCAGCGCTTCCAGCGCGTTCTGAATCGGCTGCACCACAAACGGCAGCGAATAACATACAGAGCCCAGCACCAGACCAGTGAAGGTGAACGGCAGGGTGCCCAGCCCAAGCGCCTGTGTGAACTGGCCGACCGGGCCGTGCGGGCCCATGGCCAGCAGCAGATAAAAACCCAGCACACTGGGCGGCAGCACCAGCGGCAGGGCCACCACGGCACTGACCGGGCCCTTCAGCCAGCTGCGCGTGCGCGCCAGCCACAGCGCCAGTGGCGTGGCCAGCAGCAACAACACCAGCGTGGTGGTGGTGGCCAGTTTCAGGGTCAGCCAGATGGCGCTGAGGTCGGCAGGGGTGAAATTCATAAACAAAGGCAAAACCTGTTGCTGCAAACGCTGTTAAAACAAGAGCCGCAGTGTTCCACAGCCTCTGCGCAAGGTCACGGATTTTGCCCGGAACGCATTACAGGTGCGCCGTGCCAGTGCGGCGCAGGTGGCGCCTTTAACACCTTTGTCAGATAAGGCTGCCAGTGTGAGTAGCAAGACCCGGAGGTCTGGTTCAGACTTTCCGTCCCGTATTCTGGCAGGAGGCCGGACCATGACCATACGGATTTACTGTGCGTTGCTGCTGGCCTGCTGTGTGCCCCGTGCCGCTGCCACCGACGCCGTGACCTTCGCCACCAACTGGTACGCGCAGGCCGAACATGGTGGTTTTTATCAGGCGCAGGCCGAAGGCATTTACGAACGCTACGGTCTGGACGTCACCATCCGCATGGGTGGCCCGCAGGTGAACGGCCTGCAGTTGCTGGCCGCCGGACAGGTGGACTTTCTTATGGGCGTGCCCATCAGCAGCGTGCACGCGGTTGCCGAAGGTTTGCCGGTGGTGAGCGTGGCGGCCATTTTTCAGAAAGACCCGCTGGTGATTATTGCCCACCCGGATGTGCGCTCGCTGGATGATATTGCCCGCCAGCAGCAAGCCCTTTTTGTGTCGTCGTCGGCTTACAGCAGTTATTTTCCCTGGCTGAAAGCGCGTTACGGTTTCCGCGATGACATGGCGCGACCTTACAGTTTCAGCGTGATGCCGTTTCTTAAAAATCCGCAGTCAGCACAGCAGGGGCTGCTCACCTCAGAACCCTTTGCCATCAGTCAGAGCGGGCTGATGCCGCAGGTTTTTCTGATGTCGGATTTCGGCTACCCGCCTTATGCGGAAACCATCGAAACCACCCACGCCATGCTGAACGAAAAACCCGATGTGGTACGCCGCTTTGTGCGGGCCTCCATTGAAGGCTGGGTCAGCTATCTGGCCAATCCTGCCGCCGGCAATCGGCTGATTGTGCAGGACAACCCGGAGATGACCGAAGAGCAATTGTATTTCGGCCTCGAAGCCATGCGCACCTACGGCATAGTGGCCGGCGGTGACGCGGTGCAGGGTGGAATCGGCGTGATGACGCACGAACGCTGGCAGAAACTGTACGATTTTCTGCGCGAGGCGAGCCTGCTTACTCAGGCGCTGGATATTCATCAGGTCTACAGCCTCGATTTTCTGCCGGCCTCGCCTTTGCTGGCCGATACCTTTCATCAGTAACCCCTTTCATCAGAACGCGCCCTTATCCAAAGTCCTTTTTCGGCCGGCCGGTCTGCATGTGACAGCGGCCTGCGCTTGACCCGGCCTTACTGACGATGTTTATATGATGATCATCATTCAAAGAGTGGCAGCCATGGTCCGCTATTCCACCGAACACAAAGAGAACACCCGCCAGAGCATTCTGTGCGAGGCCGCAGGCGAGCTACGCCGCAGTGGTCCGGACAAGGTCTCGGTGGCGGCGCTGATGAAAAAAGCCGGCCTGACCCACGGCGGTTTCTACGCCCATTTCGCCTCAAAAGACGTGCTGATTGCCGAGGCCGTGGCCTGGGCCTTTGCCGACCGGCTGCAGTTTTTTAACCACATGCTGCAGAAATACCCGGAAGGGGAACGGCTGGCGCGTTACATCGACGCTTACCTGTCACCGGCCCACCGCAACGAACCCGGCAAAGGCTGCCCAGTGCCGGCACTGGCAGCAGACATCAGCCGCTGTTCCGCCGACATTCAGGCCCGCTATCAGGAAGGGCTCGACAACATGCTGGCGCTGTTTGCCAGTGCGATTCCGGCTCCGGCGGTGCAACCGCTGGTGGATGACAGGATGGATATCAGCGAGCAAGACAGGCGCCTGCATCTCGCCCGCTCGGCCCTGAGTGAAATGGCCGGTGCCGTCGTGCTGGCGCGCGGTATGCCCGACGCCACAGAGGCAGAACACTGGCTGGCCAGCTGCCGCCAGTCGGTAAAACAACGTCTGCATCTGCAGGCCTATGTTCACTAACGCGGAGAACCCCATGACGACTCAAGCCCCTGCGCCGGTGGCGCTGATTATCGGAGCCGGCGACGGCAACGGCGCGGCCATCGCCCGTCGCTTTGCCCGCGAAGGCTACACCGCCTGCGTGGTACGTCGCAGCGCCGACAAATTGCAGCCGCTGGTGGACAGCATCATTGCCAGCGGTGGCAACGCCGTGGCCTTTGGCTGTGATGCGCGTAAAGAAGACGACGTGAAAGAACTGGTAAACCGCATCGAAAGCGACATCGGCCCGGTTGAGGTGATGGTGTTTAACATTGGTGCCAACGTGCCGTGCTCCATTCTGGAGGAAACCGCGCGCAAGTATTTCAAAATCTGGGAAATGGCCTGTTTTTCCGGCTTTTTAACCGCCCGTGAAGTGGCGTTGCGCATGGTGCCGCGCGGCCGGGGCAGCATTATTTTTACCGGTGCAACCGCGTCTGCCCGTGGTGCTTCCGGTTTTGCCGCCTTTGCCGGCGCCAAGCACGCTTTGCGCGCTCTGGCGCAAAGCATGGCGCGGGAATTAGGTCCGAAAAATATTCACGTTGCCCATGTGGTGATCGACGGCCCGGTGGACACCGATTTTATCCGCGAATTTATGGCCAGCGAATACGCCCGCCGCATGCCGCTCGACGGCATTCTTAAACCCGAACACATCGCCGACAACTACTGGATGCTGCACCAGCAACCACGGGACGCCTGGACCTTTGAACTGGATCTGCGGCCCTATATGGAAAATTGGTAAGAGCGGAAAGCTGGTGAGAGCCGGACATTGGTAATAGCCCTCCGCTTTTAAAAAAGAAAACATTTTTCACAACGCTTGCGAATAACAACAGGAACTCAGCATGAAAACCGTCGATTTTTATTACGATTTTGGCAGCCCGGCGTCGTACATCGCCTACACCCAGATTGAAGCAATGTGCGCGAAATACGATGCCAGGGTAGTGTTTAAACCCTTTGTGCTCGGTGCCGTATTCAAAGCCACCGGCAACTCATCGCCCATCACGCTGCCGAGCAAAGCCCGCTACACCATGATGGACTTCGCCCGCTGGGCAAAATACTGGGGCGTGCCCTTTACCCTGAATCAGAATTTCCCCATCAACACCATTCTGCATATGAAACTCTGTGTGGCCGTGCAGTTGCATCATCCGCAGCGCTTTGCTGAGTTCAATGCCGCGATGTTCAACGCTATGTGGGTGAATAACCAGAATCTGACGGAACCGGCTGTGGTCGCCGCTATCTGCGAAAGCGTGGGGCTGGATGCCAACCATCTGCTGATGCAGACCGAACAGGACGACGTGCGCAATGCCCTGCGCGGCAATACCGACGAAGCCATCGCCCTCGGTGCCTTCGGTGCGCCGACCATGATGTACAACGGCGAAATGTTCTTCGGTCAGGATCGTCTGCCGATGCTGGAGATGGCGCTTAAGGAAGGTTGACGTAAACCGTCATTTATCGACGACGTTGACCTGTAATGGGCGAAAGGTGCACACACCTTTCGCCCATTTTATTTAATTCCGCGGGCTCAGGCGTTGCTAAGCCGGTGCAGAGACTGAAATGAGTGCAGTTATTTGCCGGCAATAAAAAGGCTCCTTGCGGAGCCTCAAACTATCGCTAGCTCACCTTTTTCAGCAAATCCGCCACGCCTTCTTTCACCCGCGCGACCAGTTCGTCTTCATCCAGATGATTCACCACGCCTTTGCTGACCACAGGTTTGCCTTGCACAAAGCTGTATTTCACATCCACAGGTTCACCACACAGCAGCGGCGCGTAGAGCGGCGAATGCACGCCGGACAACCGTGGACGGTCGATGTCGTACAGCACGATATCGGCGGCCATGCCGGTGCGGATTTCACCGGTCTGGTTCAGCCCCAGTAAATCGGCGCCGTTTTTCGATGCCCAGCGGATCATCTGACCGGCGCTGGTTGCGGCCGGATTTTTATTGGCGGCGCGGTGAATCAGCCAGCTCATATTGGCTTCCTGAATCATGGAGCCGGATTCGGCCGACGCCGAACCATCGACGCCCAGCGTGATGTTGATGCCGGCTTCCTGCATGGCGATGGCCGGCGCAATGCCGCTGCCGAGGCGGCAGTTGGACGTCGGACAGTGGGCGATGCCGGTGCCGGTTTCGGCCAGTTTTTTCACCGCGTAGTCGTCGCACCACACCAGATGCGCGTACCAGACATCGTCGCCCAGCCAGTGGCAGTGTTCGGCGTAATCGATGGCGCTCATGCCGTATTTGCGTTTCGCCTGAATTTCATCGAATTCTACTTCCAGTAAATGCGAGTGCATTTTCAGATTGTTCGCCCGTGCATAGTCGGCGCAGGCGCGTAAATCGTCGGGCGTCGATGAATGCACCAGACTGGTCGGCGCTACCACGAGTTTGCGCATGGCGTTACCACCGGTCTGGTGATACCGCACACGGGTGTGATCCATGCGCTCAATGACCTGACCGAGGGTTTCCGGCTGAATCAAGCCCGACTGCAAACCGCGGTGCGAGCCTTTGGTGGTGGCACTGCCGCGGCACAGCACGAGGCGGATGCCGAGTTCGTCAGCGGCCTGCCATACGGCGTCTTCCACTTCGGTGCTGGAGCCTGCGTGATACAGATAATGGTGGTCGGCACAGGTGGTAGCGCCGGAGCGTAATAATTCGTACAGGCCAAGGCGTGCGGCGTAGTACATGAGGTCGGGGGTAATGCTGGGCCAGAAGCGGTAGGGCACCGACGCCAGCCAGTCGTCGAGGCCGTGATTCAGACCTTCGGGAATGCCTTTTAATACCGACTGCGCTAAATGGTGGTGTGTGTTGACCATGCCTGGCCAGGCGACACAGCCTGTGGCGTCGATGATGTCTTCGTCGGGCGCGGCCTGCAGGTTTTGGCCGAGCTCGGCAATCAGGCCGTCGCGGATGCGGATATCGGTAACGGGGGGCGTGCTGTCGGTCAACACGGCCCGGGCATTGGTAATTAAATAATTCATAGAGGCTCCGTCATTCGCTCCCGAGTACCGCCGGAAGCCGAGGTTTCCGGGAGCAGGTTCTCAAGAGCAATGTCCCGGAGCCGCGTTGGCTGCGTCCTGACCGCTTCTACTCTTATTTCAAAAATTGCCCGTCTTGTTGCGGGCGTTCTGCGCTGAGCGGCCATCTGGCTGACTCAGCACAGGTAAAGCAATTAGCTTTCCAATTTTATGCCCTGTGCCGGGTTGTTCGGCCGCCCGCTTAACGGGCCGCATGGCCGCTCGCGTTCTTTGCGCACTTCCTGTGAGTACGCCAGCGCCGGGCGTGACAGGTGAGTGACCGGCACCTGTCTGACTGGTCAGGTTTTGGTGCAAGCGGTATGCAGCTGTGATCTTTTTTGGCGCATATTTTATGGCCGGGCGGCGGATGTGTGTTGGGAGTGCGTTGTCGTTATTCATGCAAGGACGCATCAATACAGGCTTTGCCGGGCTTTTTATTCAGCTGGCACAGCGCTTGCTGTTCTGACCATAACTCCGGGTAACCGGAGCCCCTCTGAGTAGAAGCAGTCAGGTTCTCTGAATCGGGTCATTGCTCACGGGATCAGGCAGCTGTCTGCTTTTTTGCAGGCGGTGGTGATCTCGTGGTGTATCCGGTTTTCTCACCGCGTGGTCGCCTTTTATTTGCCTGAATATCGGGAGTAGAAGCGGCAGACGGAAATTCCGTCCGGCATTGCTCCATTAACATTGCGTTAATTGGAGAACACCCATGAGTACGTCTTACGGCCTTAAAGAGCTGAATTTTGAAACCACCATCGGCGGTGTCGGTGGCGAGAATAACCGGCGTGAAATTCCGGTCATCGACCTCAGCGATTTCGATAACCGTCGCGCCGAAATTACCGATCAGCTGTGGTTTGCCGCCACAGAAATCGGCTTTTTCCAGCTGGTGAATCACGGCATGGATGTCGCGGATATTCTCACGGCATTCGATGCGTCCGAACGGTTTTTTGCGCTGGAAAAAACGCAGAAAGCTCAGTACCCGTTAAAAGACGGGCTGAATGCCGGCTGGGAATTTATGGCGCAGGTGCGTCCGTCTACCGGCACGGCCGACCAGAAAGAATCCTATCAGATTACCCTTCCCCATATGGACGGCCTGTGGCCCAACCAGACGGTGGTGCCCGATTTTCAGCGTATTGTGCTGGATTTCGAGCAGCGCGCCTGGTCCCTGGGCATGAAAGTGCTGTCCTGCTTCGCTGACCGTCTTGGCTTCGAGCGTGATTTCTTCACCAAAGCCCACGACCGCAGTTCCGCTGATTATCAGAGCACCTTGCGCCTGCTGCATTACCTGCCGCTGGCCGACGGTGCTGAACCTGAACCCGGCATCTGGCGCGCCGGTGCGCACACGGATTTCGACTGTTTAACCATGGTGTTCCAGAAGGAAGGCCAGGGTGGTCTGCAGGTGTGTCCGGGTAAAGAAGCCATGGCCAGCGGTGCGCAGGAATGGACCAGCGTTGTTCCGAAAGACGGCGTTATTACCTGCAACATTGGCGACATGCTGATGCGCTGGAGTGACGACAAGCTGTTGTCGACGCTGCATCG
This sequence comes from Thalassolituus sp. LLYu03, assembly GCF_050507655.1. Taxonomy (GTDB): domain Bacteria; phylum Pseudomonadota; class Gammaproteobacteria; order Pseudomonadales; family Oceanobacteraceae; genus Venatoribacter. The sequence goes on from NZ_CP191496.1 coordinate 4,143,433, forward strand.
CGTGCGCATGCCGAAAGCGGACGAGCCGAAAGGCCCGCGCTACAGCATGGCGTTTTTCTGTCAGGCGAATAAAGACCAGCTGATTCAGGGCCCGGAAAAGAAATACGAGCCGATTACCGCACGCGATTATTTATTGCAGCGGATTAACGCCAATTTCGCCGGCAAAAAAGCCTGATATTTCCATGGGGCGGGCCCGTGTGCCCGCTCTCCGGATGCGCAGTGCAACGGCAGGTCCGTGGCATTTCAGCAGGAGACGATCATGACAAACGCGACCATGAGCAAACAGGCAAAGGTCACTGTGGTGGTGGATTCCCGTTACGGCAGCACGCTGGCTCTGGCGCAGGCCATTGCCAGCGGCGCCCGCCGTCAGGGCGCCGATGTGCGTCTGTGCCGGGTGGATATCGCCGAGCCCGAATTCAGTGTCGATACCAACCGCGCCGATTTTATTGCGGCCCAGCGCGAATACGCGGATTTACCGCGTGCCAGCGCCGCCGATCTGGAATGGGCCGACGGCATTATCTGGGGTTCACCCACACGCTACGGATTAATGAGCACACCGTTACGGGCATTTATTGATGAGGTCGCCCCTTTGTGGCGGGCGGGGGCATTAATCGGCAAGGTCGGTGCGGTATTTACCTCCACCGGCGGTATGCACTCGGGCAACGAAATGACGCTGATGTCACTCATGCTGCCGTTTTTGCAGCACGGCATGATTCTGTGCGGCGTGCCGCATTCGGAACCGGCGCTGATTAAAACGCAGAAAGGTGGTTCGCCGTATGGCGCCTCTGTGGTCACCGGATTCGACGGCCGCCGCGGTGTGGATGACAACGAGCTGGCCATTGGTGCGGCGCTTGGCGCACGGGTGGCAAGGCTGTCGGCTCAGGTTGAAGCCGAACCGGCGTCGGTGGATATCGCAGCGGCGGCCGCCTGTTAACGGATTTCAACGCAGATAAATTCGCTGGTGGACACGGGCAGTACGTCGCCGGCAAACAATGACCGAACTTATTCGGCAAATACTCGGAGCAGCAATATGAAACTGAAACAACTCTTTATAGGCGTAGCCGCCGTTGCGGGTCTGGCTGCATTTACCAACGTTCAGGCAAAAGATCTGGAAAAAGTAACCTTCGGCACCAACTGGTTTGCCCAGGCCGAGCACGGTGGTTTTTATCAGGCAAAAGCCGAAGGCATCTACGAAAAATACGGTCTGGATGTCGAGATTAAAATGGGCGGCCCGCAGGTGAACGGCATGCAGCTGCTGGCGGCTGGCCGCATCGACATGCTGATGGGCTATCCGATGGCGAGTATTAAAGCGGTATCGGAAGGACTGCCGGTGGTGACGGTCGCCGGTATTTTCCAGAAAGATCCGCAGGCCATTATTGCCCACAGCGATGTCAGCTCGCTGCAGGATCTGGCCGATAAAAAATTACCTCTGTATATCGCCACGTCTGCCCACACCAGTTTTTATCCGTGGCTGAAAGCCAAGTACGGTTTTACCGATGATATGGTGCGCCCGTATACCTTCAGTGTGGCGCCATTTCTGGCGGATAAAGGCGTGGCCCAGCAGGGTTATGTAACCTCCGAACCCTATGCGGTGATGCAGGGCGGTGAAACGCCGAACGTCTTTCTGATGGCCGACTCCGGTTACCCTCCGTACGCCGAAACCATCGAAACCACGCGCAAAATGCTCAAGACCAAACCCGACACAGTGAAACGCTTTGTGCAGGCCACGATGGAAGGCTGGGTGAGCTACATGAACAATCCGGCACCGGGCAACGCCCTGATTAAAAAAGACAACCCGGAAATGACCGATGACCAGATTGCCTTCAGTCTGAAAACCCTGAAGCAGTATCAGATGATCAGCGGCGGTGACGCGGCGACTCTGGGTCTGGGGGTTATGACCGATGCCCGCTGGCAGACGCTGTACGATCTGATGGTGCAGGAAAAACTGCTGGAAAAACCGGTGAACATCAAAGACGTGTACAGCCTGGAGTTCCTGCCGGCGGCACCGGTTCTGCTGCCATCCGCCACGGCGGTCGCTGCGGAATAATCCGCCGCGTATTCCGCTTTTATTTCTGACCAGGTCTTTGCGACCGTTATTTCTGACCGGGTCTTTGCGACCTGCACTCGGACGCCGTGCCCCGGCACGGCTTTCAGGAGAATTATTATGAGTATCCCGAAACCGGTATCGCTCGCCGGTATGCCGGGCGTCTCCGCAACCGGCATTCCGGAATCGTTGCGTGCCAGCCGTCCTGTGATTCAGGCGCGCGATGTGAATAAAGTCTACGCCAGCGGTACGGTTGCCCTGCAGGACGCCACGCTGGATATCCGCGAAGGTGAATTTGTCAGTCTGCTGGGCCCGTCCGGCTGCGGCAAAAGTACCCTGCTGCGCATTATGGCAGGACTCGGCGATATCACCGCCGGTTCCGTGAAGTGGTGGGAGCAGGATTATTCCGTGGTGGGCGACAAAGGCCGCAAACTGGCGTTTGTATTTCAGAGCGCGACCTTAATGCCCTGGGCGCGGGTGGAAGACAACGTACGCCTGCCGCTGGATCTTGAACAGGTTAAAAGCGCTGAGGCCGGTGCCAAAGTGCAGAAAGCACTGGATATGGTCGGGCTGGCAAAATTCGGCCAGTCATTTCCGCGTGAATTATCCGGCGGTATGCAGATGCGGGCGTCCATTGCCCGGGCACTGGTGACTGAGCCTGATCTGCTGTTAATGGATGAGCCCTTCGGCGCGCTCGATGAAATGACGCGCAATAAACTCAACGACGACATTCTGCGCTTATGGCAGGCCAATGGCTGGACCATCGTTTTTGTCACTCACAGTGTCTATGAGGCGGTGTATCTGTCGAGCCGGGTGGTGGTGATGGCAGCCCGTCCGGGGCGGATCGTTGAGGAAATCACCATCGACGAACCGTTTCCGCGTGGCGCCGATTTCCGCGTGTCGCAATCGTTTGCCGGATATTGCCGCCGGGTGTCGGAGTCGCTGGAAAAAGCCAGCGCGATGGGCGCCGACGGGCAGGCCGAGGAGCACTGAAATGAAAATGCCATTAATTAAGGACGAACGTTTTTTACAGGCTGCGGCTCCGGTGGCGGTGGGGCTGCTGTTTTTACTGCTGTGGGAAATGATTGTCGCCGCAGCGGGCATCGAGCCTTATGTGCTGCCGGCGCCATCGGCGATCTTTGCGTCGCTGCTGGAGAATTTCCCCATGCTGATGGGCGCACTGTGGATGACGCTGAAGGTAACCTTTATTGCCTTTGCGGTGTCGGTGGTGCTCGGGGTGGCAGCGTCTTTGCTGTTTATCCAGAGCCGCTGGATCGAGATGAGTCTGTTTCCCTACGCCATCCTGATGCAGGTCACGCCGATCGTGGCCATCGCACCGCTGATTATTATCTGGGCCAACGACACCATGACCGCGCTGGTACTGTGTGCTGTGATTATGGCCATTTTTCCGGTTATCTCGAACACCACACTGGGCCTGCGCAGCGTCGACCCCAACCTGCTCAGCATGTTCCGCATGTACCGCGCCAGCCGCTGGCAGGAGCTGGTTAAGCTGCGTATACCCGGTGCCTTGCCGTATTTCTTTGGTGGCCTGCGCATCAGTTCCGGATTAGCGCTTATCGGCGCTGTGGTCGCCGAATTCGTCGCCGGCACCGGCGGTTCAAAAGCCGGACTGGCGTATGTGATTCTGCAATCCAGCTACAGCCTGCAAATTCCGAAAATGTTCGCTGCACTGATTCTGATTACCGTGACCGGCATTCTGCTGTTTGCACTTATGGTGTGGCTGTCGGACCGGGCATTAAGCAGCTGGCATGAAAGTGCGATGAAGACAGAATATTAACCCTGTTTTGCCCTGTCTCCTGTCTGCCTGCACACGCGGAAACGGGAGGCAGGGCGTTTTATTCGTTGCATGCACAGTATCGTCCTGAACGCATCGTTCATGCGGGCAGTGGGATTGAATGAGCCGGGAAGCAAGCGCAGGGAAGAAAGTGCCGGGAAGAAGGTGCAGTGAGAAAGCGTAGTGAAGAAAGTGCCGAATATCTGAGCATCCGTGCTCAAAAAGGCTGCCGGCGAACCGGCAGCAAGAGGGGAGAATAGGTTGTCGGTCTCAGGTCGGGTCGATAATGCCCTGAGCCATCATGTCCAGCGCGGTGACGCTGGGGATAAAGAAATATTCACCACCACGGGTTTCCACCATGCGTGGCAGGTGAGTGCAGAAAAACGGTGCCTTACCGTCTTTCGGATTCACCTGCACTATGTGCTTGTCGGTCAGTTTGCCGTTGTTGGCACCGATCAGCACATCACGGTCGTTGCCGAGGTGGAAGTCGTTGGAATAATTGATCCACTGCTGCTGCACAAATTCGAACTGGCGCTCCAGACTGGCGCCGATGCACATAAAGATAATGCCCTGTTCGCTTTTATCGCTGACCACGTCGTCGGTGCCGCCATATGGCAGACCACGACGCATCAGACGGCGGCGGTCATCCAGCGCGCTCGGGCTGTTGAAAGCACCTTTCTGGGTTTCCAGTGACGCGCGGGTATTGGCGCGGCGGATGTGCGCACCAATCGGGCATTTGGCTCCGTTTTTATCGCCTTCGTAGGTGAAGTCGATCCACTTGGCTTTCAGCGCTTTCAGCTGGCCGATGGCGCATTCGTCGCCTTTTTCGGCGCGCTCGCTTAATTCAGCCAGTTTGGCATCCAGTTCGGCCTTGGCGGTATCGGTCGGCGCCAGCGTCAGTGGGGCGCCGTTGTCGGGCCAGCGACCGGAAAATTTGGCCATTAATAAATCGCGGCTGCCGTCGAAATCTTTCGCCATGCCATCCACGTAATCGTTAAAGGTTTTTACGTTTTCGTGCAGCTTGCGGTACACCATAAAGGTGCCGTTGCGCACCAGCAGGTGGGGTTCCGGTGCCGGCGGGTATTCCTGCGCTTCGTCGATATGACCCAGCAGGAATTCGCCGGTGGCGAGCGGTGCCCAGGTGCCGTCTTTGGTCAGTTTGCCGCGTCCGGCCAGACGGGCGGGGTCGTTACCGCAGCCTTCAAAATACGGATTACCGATGCCGTCGGTATAGCCGAAATGTTCTTTCGGGGTTGGCTTGCCATTCTCGTAAACCGCGGAGGCGTCCTGCCATGGCAGCAGGCTGCCGTTCGGGCCTTTGTGGCCCGGGCGGATGCTGACGCCGCCTTGTGATGACTGAATCAGGGTTTCGATATCACGGAAGCGGTGCTCTACGGCTTCCATGGTCTGGCCGTTAATGGAGATCCAGGCGTGCACAGAATCGCCGTGCCATACCGGGTCCCAGTGCTCCGGTGCCGACGGGCCGTTGTCGCTTAAGATCACGGCGCGGGCTTTCATGCCCATGCGGAATTCCTGCGGAAAACCATCCAGCGAACGCTGCGGTAATCCCATGGCTTCCAGGCCGTGAATGCTGAAGGCGATGTTGGTGGTCGCCAGCGGCTTGCCTGCCATGCCTTCTTCCGGCCAGGGTTCGGCGGTGGTGATCATGGGCAGTAAGTCGGTCAGAAATTCGCGGGCACGGGTGGTGTCGTGAAATTCGAGAAAAAAGTAACGGGCTTTCGGAAAACCAAAGCGGCCGTAGCCTTTGCAGATGTTGCCCTGAATATCGTGCAGGTCGAGTGGTCGGTTCATCATTCGTTCCCTGAAATCAGTACATAGAGGTCAGTTCAGTCTGACCCGGTTGCCAGCTTGGGGTGCTGAGGTTATCCAGTTGCACGCGGGCGAGAAATTCACTGAAGGCAGCGCGCAGTTCTGCTGCCGGCTTGCCCTGATGCGCCATGGCAAATTCGCTGAAGGCCTGTTTGACGTACAGCGACTTCAGTTGCTCGGCCAGCGAAATATCGTTCGAGCCATTAAAGAACAGGCTGGTGGTGAGCTGGCATTTTTTAATGTACGCCACAAAGTCATCGGCGCTCTGCACTTTGTCGAAGGCCACTGCGTATTGCCAGATGGCGCGTACATCCGCTTCGGCGTTGTTCCACATACCGCGCAGGTAGGTGTCGAGGTCGCCGTGGAAATTGCTGGTGAACACCAGATATTTCGATTTCAGATGATCGCGGGCGACACTGTTGCCCTGCTGAAAAAACACGTCATTGAGAATAAACAGACGGGCGAAGTAGGTGTTCGGCACTTTGGTGAACGGGCTGCCTTCGTCTTCCGCCAGACGCTGAATATGGTGGCGGGTGAGTTTATCGAACGCTGAATGGCCGTCGGTGCCGTTAATCAGCGGGCATAAGGTGGTCAGGCCGTACGACTGGCCGAAGGTATTTGCCATGATTATGCCTCCTCGGCCTGTTGTTGGCTGCGCAGCAATTGGCTGGCGGCACGGTGTTCGAGCACCAGTTCGCGCGAGGTGCTCATCGCCGGGCTTTCGCCCATGCTGCCCAGACTGTGCTGATTTTTAGCCAGAAACTGATGGTAAGCCGTGAGGAACTCGTCATCGCTCAGCGCTGCGGTTTCACCGGCAAAGGATTTCAGATTGGTGTACAGCGCCGCGGCGGATTTAACGTCGTTGGCCGATGCCAGCGGGTAGGCGTTGTAGTAATGATCCGACTCCACCTGATTAAACCGGATGTAATGGTAAAAATCGTGTAAAGGGATGGATTTCGGGTATTTGATGTTCCAGCGCCAGAACATATCCAGCCCGCTGGGAATGGCAAACGAGAAGGAGTCGATGTACTGGTCCCAGCTGCCGTTGAAATTACTTTCGAACAGCATGTAGCTGTAGGTCAGATTTTCTTTGGGCTGGCTTTTGTCCAGACGCGGAAATGACCAGCGGTTAATGATGGTCCAGCGCGCGTAATGGATCAGCGACAGGGTCAGCAAACCCTTGAGGAAATAAGGGAAGGTTTTTACCACCACCCAGAAAATCAGCTTTTGCCACAGGGCTGTCCACCACCGTAGCGGTGTGATCACATTCATGCCATAGGCTTTGCCGGCGACATTTGACATAACAGAAATCCTTTTCATCAGTCACAAGACGTCAGCACTCTAGCGATTTCAGCAGGCCGGGTCTACGGGGCGGATTCCATTTCGCGCAGCAGCTCCAGTCCTTTGGCCCGCTGCGCGCTAAGAATGCTGATTTTTTCTTCCAGCCGCTTACGCTCGAAGTCGTCGTGGCAGCTGGCCAGTTCCTGTTCCAGTTCTTTCTGTTTATGACGGATTTTTTTCATCGCATTTTTCAGTTCGCGCTTTTTACGGGCGTGCTCGCGGGCTTCGCTGCTGAACAGTGCGTTGAGCTTTTTCATCAGTTTGGAAAATTTCATGGCTCACACTCCGTTGGCCGGACGGTCGCTGTCGTCGCGTTGCTCGTCCAGTTTCTGACTGATGGCGGATAAATCGGTTTTTTCCAGCTGCAGGTTTTCCGGGGTTTCGGCCTGTGGCACCTGTTCATCGATGAACAGATAGCGGGCGGCGTTCAGCAGCGCATTGCAGACGTCCTGCGTGTAACCCTTGTCGGTCATCAGCGAGGTGGCCATTTCCGGGGTGATGCGGTGCGCCCGGATCAGGCTTTCCACCAGACTGTCCGACTGCTCGCGCTCACGTTCAACCAGCAGCATCTGATGATCGAGGGCCAGCCGGCTTTCCAGCACGTCGCTGGTCTGGCGCACGTCTTCAATGGCGCGCAGCACACTGGCAATTTGCTCACGCTGGTGGCGGTAGGCGCCGGCCATGTCGGCGTTGGGGCTGTGCAGGTACTGCAGCAGATTACGCTGCAGGTGTTTCACGCCCTTAATGGCCTGAATCAGGTGGTGGTCGGCGGCCCGCAGTTCGCGCAGCTGCTCGTCGGCACGGCCGCTGGTTTTTTCGCGTGCGCTGGAAATAAAACTGACGATGGCCGAATACAGGCCTTTCACTTCCTGTTCGTAACTCAGCTGAATATCGCTGCGCTGGCCGGGGCGGCTGTGATCGGCCAGCAGTGCCAGTGGCTGGCCACGCAGAAATTCTTCGGGTTCCCAGCCCAGACCGTGAATCATCACCGACGCCGCGCTGCGATACAGCCGCGCACTTTCACTGCGGGTAACGGCCACGGCTGCCTGTGGCGTTTCCAGTGCCGCCTGCGACAGGTATTGAGGTTGCTGACGGCTGATTTCACGCTCGGGTACTTTACGCTCCAGAAATGCCTGCAGCTGACTCAGGCGCGGCACCATGATGAGCACGCCCAACAGGTTGAACAGGGTATGGAACAGCGCCAGTTTCAGGGTGTAGTTGTCGGCGCTGATGCCAAGCAGACCGGCACTCTCATTCACCAGCCAGCTCAGCACCGGCATAAACACCAACGCTACGGCTCCGGTGACCAGATTGAACAGCAGATGCCCCAGCGCCAGCCGTTTACCGGCGACGTTGGCACTCAGGGCGCCGAGAATGGCGGTGACTGTGGTGCCTATGTTGGCGCCCACCGCCAGCGCTAAGGCGTCCATATACTGCACATGGCCGGCGGCCAGTGCGGTCAGGGTCAGCACCAGGGTGGCGTGGCTCGATTGCATCACCACGGTCGCCACGGCGCCGAACAGGGTGTACAGCAGCAGCGAGGTAAAACCGCCGGGGCTTATGCTGCTGAGATCGAGGCCGGACTGCAGGGTGGCGAAACCTTCTTTCATGTAGTCGATGCCCATGAACAGAAAGCCAATGCCCGCCAGAATATGGCCGATGCCGGCGCGGGTCTGGTTCGGCTGAAACAGCAGCATGACGCCGAACACCAGCATGGGCATGGCCAGCTGGGCGAGGTTGATGCTCAGACCGAAGCCTGCAATCAGCCAGGCGCCGGTGGTGGTACCCAGATTGGCGCCGAAGATCACCCCCAGACCCGCCATCAGGTTGATCAGCCCGGCCGACAGAAAGGAAATCGTCAGTACCGACACCAGCGAACTGGATTGCATCAGGGTGGTGCTGATTACACCAAAGCTGAGTGCCCGCGGCGTGGTGCGGGTGAAACGCTGCAGCAGTTGTTCCATCAGACCGCCGCTGAAGCTCTGGAAACCCCGCTCCAGTGACAGCATGCCGAACAGGAAGATGGCCACACCGGCCGCAATCTGTTGCAGCTGAGGGCTGCTCCAGAAGCCAATGGCGAGCAGCACCATGATCACCGGGAACAGCAGGCGCTTGAGTAATTCCAACGTAACCTCTGCGGATTCGGACAAGGATGGCGTGAGTAAAACCAACCCGGGTTTCTTTTACCAGCGGGCCCGTAAGGTAAGGTGATTCAGCTCACTTTTCCGTTGTTAAGCCCCTGTATTAACCCCTCTGTTAAGCCCGTATTGGCGGGCTGGCACCAAAAGTTATCCCAAGACTCAGCCGCTGGTATGAGTTTATACACAACAAGCTGTGGGTAAGCTGGGATAAGTCTGAGGACAAATTGGGGATGAGCTCTCTGTCAACCGTCAAAGAACAGCGAATGAGCACTTTTCTCAGTTCAGTAGCTTGAAATATAAGGCTTTTTGGCCTGTCTCCTACTTTGGTCAGAGGCAGGAAGCGACACTCCGGATTCTGATCAGAAAGGCGCGAATTGTGAGATTTTCCCTCTTGTTTTTGCTTTTTAAAGCCGTTATATGGCGATTCTGTGACGGGTTACCCACAGTTTCTGTGGATAACTTTGGGTGTAAGTTGAAGAAAATTCCCTGCGTTTCCCATGGTGTGTAACGCTTGTTTAAATTGATCAAAAAACAACCAGTTGGCAGGTAAAAAAGAACCCGCCGCAGCGGGTTCTTTTCTGGTCGCTCTGGGGTAGCCCGGACGCCGGGGACTTACAGATGGCGTTTCAGCGGCTCATGCTGTTCGGCGCTCAGGCGCGGACCAAACTGGCTGACGACCTGGGCTGACGCGGCAGACGCGAGACGGCCGGCGGCGGCGAAGTCGTGGCCGTGGGTGATGGCGTACAGGAAGGCGCCGGCAAACATATCGCCCGCTCCGTTGCTGTCGACCGCTTTTACTGCGTGCGGCGCGATTTCATGCAGGGTTTCGCCGTCGAATGCCAGCGCGCCCTGTGCACCCAGCGTCACTGCGAAGGTTTTGGCGTGTTGCTTCAGCACCGGGATGGCGTCCTGCAGATTGTCGGTACCGGCCAGCAGCATGGCTTCCTGTTCGTTGCAGAACAGCAGGTCAACGCCGTCGCCCAGCATTTCCAGCAAACCGTCTTTAAAGAACTGCACCATGGCCGGGTCAGAAAAGGTCATGGCCACTTTCACACCATGCTGGCGGGCCAGCTTGCGCACCTGGATGGCTGCCGCGCGGGAGGTGTCGGAGGTCACCAGATACCCTTCGATGTACACATACTCAGAGGCCGCCAGCGCCGCTTCCTTGATGTGCTTTTCGTGCAGGTCGCTGGTAATGCCCAGATAGGTGTTCATGGTGCGCTCGGCATCCGGGGTGACCATTACCAGGCACTTGCCGGTGACGCCTTCATCGCGGGCGCCGTCCATATTAGTGTCGACACCGGCGGCTTGCAGGTCAGCGACATAGAAGTCGCCGGATTCGTCGCTGGCAACGTTGCAGGTGTAGAAGGTTTTTGCCCCGAAATAGGAGGCACCGATGATGGTGTTCGCCGCACTGCCACCGCAAGCGCGCTTTTTCAGGCCATAGTCGGCGCTGAGGGTGCTGAGCAGGCTGGCCAGTTGTTGTTCGTCGATCAGGGTCATCATGCCTTTGCCGATGCCGGCTTTGGCGAAAAAGGCGTCGTCGACTTCGAATTCTTTATCGACCAGGGCGTTACCTATGCCGTAGATGTGGTAGCTCATGTGCGGTTCCTGAGGCTATCGGGCAGTTAAAATCGACGCGAGTGTAGCGGATCGGGCTGTGTTTTTCAGGTAGGCGCGGTCTGGCTGCCAACCAGCGTGCGCAAAAGGGAAGCTGCGGTGTGTCTTGAGGTGTGTCTTGCGGGAGGCCCTTGAGGGACGCATAAAGCGCAGACCATTCTGACGATCGGGTCGTTTCGCCGTGCAATTGCCGGGGTGGCTGGCTACTCTGGACTGACGCTTTTTTAATCAGTTGCCGGAGCGGATATGCGTCGTCGCCCGTCCTTGTTGTTATTGCTGATCATGCTGCTGGTGGTGGTCAGTGGTGGCATGAGCAGCGTGCAGGATCTGCTGCGTGCGCCAGGGGAGGGCGGGTGTGAGTATTGTTCAGCCGCCGCCGCGCCGCCGCGTTGGCTGCCACCCGTGGCAGTCATGCTGCCGTCGATGCTGCTGGATCTGGCACCGGCAACGCTCGCGCCGCTGATTTCTCCGTTACTGGTGCCGGACATACAGTCGCTGACGGCCGCGCTTACTGGCGTCGCTGGGCAGGGGGATGGTGCGTCTGACGCTGTGGCGGCTTCTGTGGTGCCCTTGGCGGCCGTGTCAGACGCGGCCGGCTGAGGCAGTCTGTCGCATAGTTTGTCGTGTCGTCCGGCGGAATTATTCCGGCATAGCCGGGGCGGCGTACCAGCTGAATAACGTGGCTACAACTTCTCTCATGGTGTTTTCCTCCTGATACTCTGGTGTCATTCTCGGCGTTGCCGCCCGCCCCGTTAAATTGCTTCTTCTAATGAAGGTGATAGCCGCAGGCGCCAGAACCGGTGTTCGGACTGGCCGCTAAAACGGCTGTAGTCGGCAGGGGGTTCGGGTATATTGCGCGCCGGAGGTAGGTGTATGCTCAATCAGATTCTGAATATTCTGGCCGATGGACAGTTTCACTCCGGTGAAGAACTGGGCACGGCGCTGGGTGTCAGTCGCGCAGCGGTATGGAAACACCTGAAAAAGCTGGATGAACACGGCATTCCGTATTCGTCGGTCAAAGGCAAAGGATACCGTTTACAGGAAGCCATTGAGCTGCTGAATCCGGAACAGATCCGTGCCGGTCTGTCGCAGCGTCTGGATATTCTGGATGTGCTGCTTGACGTCGGTTCTACCAATACCTACCTGTTTGAACGTGCCTCTGATCACATGGGCAAGCGTTACGCTGTTCTGGCCGAGAAGCAGGTTGCCGGCCGCGGCCGTCGTGGCCGTCAGTGGGTCAGTCCGTTCGGCAAAAATATTTATCTGTCGCTGCTGGTGTCGTTCAGCGGCGGTCTGAGCAGTCTTGAAGGCCTGAGTCTGGTCACAGCGATTGCGGTCGAGCGCGCGCTGGTGCGCCTTGGCATTACCGGCATTGGTCTGAAGTGGCCGAACGATGTGTACGCCGACGGTAAAAAACTCGCCGGTATTCTGCTCGAAGTGACCGGTGAATACGCCAGTCATTGTCAGGTGGTGATCGGCATTGGCCTGAATCTGTCGCTGAGCGAAGACGATGCGCGCGACATTCAACAGCCCTGGGCCGAATTGCGGGCGCTGAAGCCTGGTCTGTCGCGTAATCAGGTGGCGTCGGTACTGCTTGATGAGCTGTTAAAAGCCGTTGATGAATTCCAGAAAGAAGGCTTCGCACCCTTGCAGTCGTACTGGACAGAGCGCGATATCTATTATCAGCGCGAGGTGCGCATCATTGCTGCTACCCATGAAAAACGCGGGGTGGTGAAAGGCGTTAACCGCAAGGGCGAGCTGATGTTGCAGACCGAGCGTGGTATTGAAACCCTGAATGCAGGAGAAATCAGTGTCCGTTCTGCTGATTGATGCCGGCAACAGTCGCATAAAGTGGCAATTGCGCGAACAGGGCAGAACGCTCCGTGGCGGATCTTTGCGCTATGACGACCAACTCACAGAAACCCTGCCTCAGGCTGATAAAGTGCTGGTCGCCGCGGTGTGCGAGGCGGCGCCGTTGCGCGAAGCGCTCGCGGACCGCGCCGGAGTGACATGGCTGGACCACACGCCGACCGCCTTCCATGGTTTTACTCACTGCTATCCTGATCCGTCCCGTTTGGGTGTCGATCGCTGGCTGGCGATGCTGGGTGCACGTCGTCATCAGTCCGGCCCCTTACTGGTGGTGGATGCAGGAACGGCGCTGACCATCGATCTGGTGTCTGCCGACAATCAGCATCAGGGTGGTTTTATTGTGCCGGGGCTGGGGCTGGCGGCGGGCGCCTTGTTCAGTAATACCAGCCGCGTGCGGCCATTTGATAATGAACTGCATCAGGGTGGAACTGAGCCCGGGCAGGATACTCTGAACTGCGTTTTGTCCGGTGTGAAACGTCAGCAGCAGGCGCTGGTTGCTTCCGTGGTGCGCGATTACCCGGAACATGCTTTATTGCTCACTGGCGGCGATGGGCAGCAACTGGCTGATTCTGTTGGTGGGCGCTTTATCGCCGATCTCGTATTTGATGGTATGGACTCCTTATGCGCTGGATCTTCTTTAGCTTAGTGTTTGGCAACCTGCTGTTGCTGGTGGTGTTCTGGCAGAAGCAGGCGGCTGCGCCGTCGGTTCCTGTCCCTGTGGTGGATCTGCAGGGTAATGCCCGGTCGTTGCTGCTGGTCAGTGAAGCCGGTGACATGCTGCAGCCGCTGGAGCGCAAGATTCAGCAAAAGGCACCAAGCCGCGATGACCTCTGTTATGCGGCGGGCCCGTACGCGGAAGAGCTGGATGCCAAACATCTGCAGGCGCGCGTGGCGGCCGTCGGGCTGAGTGGTCGTATCAAGACGCTTGAGGTTGAAACCGGTGAGCCGGCGGAATACTGGGTGCATGTTCCGCCGCGGGCTTCGCGTGAAGAGGCAATACGCATTCTGAAAGAATTGCAGAAGCGTAAGCTCGACAGCTACATCATTACTCAGGGTGATCTGACTGATGGTGTATCGCTTGGTTTGTTCCGCAATAAAGACTCGGCGGATCAGCTGCAGAAGCGCGTGGAAGGTTATGACATTCCGGTTGAGGTGCTGGTGGTGAACCAGTCGCGTCGTGAATTCTGGGTCGAAGTTGTTGAGGCGTCGCAGTTGAGTGAACGCATGCGCGAACGCATTCAGGCCGGTGACGAAGAAATCAGCTGGGAACTGACCTCCTGCAAGCAGGATTAAGACCCTTGTTTGCGGCCATTTTCCGCGCTCTGCCGTAAGTTGATAATAAATAAGAAAAAAATTAGAAAAAAAGTGTTGACACCTTTTCGGTCCGTGGACATAATGCGCGCCACTTCGGTGGGGTTCCCGAGCGGCCAAAGGGATCAGACTGTAAATCTGACGCGAAAGCTTCGCTGGTTCGAATCCAGCCCCCACCACCACTTTTGACTTAACGATTCGTCGGTAAGTTGGAGCCAGCAGGCAAGCTGTGTGGCCATTGTCCAGGCCGGCCTTCTGTGTAAGCGGGTATGGTACAATGGTAGAACCTCAGCCTTCCAAGCTGATGATGCGGGTTCGATTCCCGCTACCCGCTCCAAATAATTGCTGATATAGCTCAGGCGGTAGAGCGCATCCTTGGTAAGGATGAGGTCCCCAGTTCGATTCTGGGTATCAGCACCATATTTAAGCAGAAAGGTAGGCGATGAGTCTGCCTTTTTGTGTATGTAAAACACTAAATCGTAACCACTCTTCAGAAGAGGCAGGGTCATGGCAAAGGAAACGTTTGAACGTTCCAAACCCCACGTAAACGTGGGTACTATCGGTCACGTTGACCACGGTAAAACCACTCTGACTGCGGCACTGACCCGCGTATGTTCAGAAGTGTGGGGCGGTAAAGCGGTAGCGTTTGACGGTATCGACAAGGCTCCTGAAGAGCGTGAGCGTGGTATTACCATCAATACCTCCCACGTAGAATACGAATCTCACGACCGTCACTACGCACACGTAGACTGCCCGGGCCACGCTGACTATGTTAAGAACATGATCACTGGTGCTGCTCAGATGGACGGCGCGATTCTGGTATGTGGTGCGACTGACGGTCCAATGCCACAGACCCGTGAGCACATCCTGCTGTCCCGTCAGGTTGGCGTACCTTACATCGTAGTATTCCTGAACAAAGCAGACCTGCTGGCTGACGATTGCGGCGGCGCAGGCACTGAAGAATACAACGAGATGCTCGAACTGGTTGAGATGGAACTGCGTGACCTGCTGAACGAATACGACTTCCCAGGTGATGACACTCCAATTATCCCAGGTTCTGCTCTGATGGCTCTGAACGGCCAGGACGACAACGAAATGGGTACCTCTGCCGTTAAGAAGCTGGTAGAGACTCTGGATTCTTACATTCCAGAACCAGAGCGTGCTATCGACGGCGCGTTCATCATGCCAATCGAAGACGTATTCTCCATTCAAGGTCGCGGTACTGTAGTAACCGGCCGTGTTGAGCGTGGTATCGTTCGCACTGGTGAAGAAGTTGAAATCGTTGGTATCAAAGACACCACCAAGACTACTTGTACCGGTGTTGAGATGTTCCGTAAGATCCTGGACGAAGGCCGTGCCGGTGAGAACGTAGGTGTTCTGCTGCGTGGTACCAAGCGTGACGACGTAGAGCGTGGTCAGGTTCTGTGTAAGCCAGGTTCAATCAAGCCGCACACTCAGTTTGCTTCTGAAGTGTACGTGCTGGGTAAAGATGAAGGTGGTCGTCACACTCCATTCTTCAAAGGTTACCGTCCACAGTTCTACTTCCGTACCACTGACGTGACCGGTGCTGTAGAACTGCCAGAAGGCGTAGAAATGGTTATGCCAGGCGACAACGTTGCTCTGACCGTAACCCTGATCCATCCAATTGCGATGGATGAAGGTCTGCGCTTCGCGATCCGTGAAGGCGGTCGTACCGTTGGTGCGGGCGTTGTAGCAAAAATTATCGCTTAATCAGTCTCAGGACTTGATTATTCGATCGGGGTGCTGTAATTTACGGCGCCCTAATTGAGTGTCTTTAGGCCAGTAGTTCAATTGGTAGAGCACCGGTCTCCAAAACCGGGTGTTGGGGGTTCGAGTCCCTCCTGGCCTGCCAAATTTCAAGATGGCAGCTTCGGCTGCCATTTTTGGCTTCAGGGAATTGTGATGAGTACCGAAAGCAAAGCAAGTAAATCACCTTTAGATGCAGTGAAGTGGCTGCTGGCTGTCGCATTTCTGGCGGCTGCAGTAGTTGGCAATGTTGTCTACTCGGAAGTGGCGGTTCTGTATCGCGTTCTGGGTGTAGTGGTACTGATGCTGGCTGGTGTTGGTATCGCGCTGACCTCGGCTCAGGGC